>NZ_JBFRTQ010000106.1:0-38257 GCF_041474195.1 Vibrio sp. 10N.222.52.C3
TCGTATCTCGTATCTCGTAGAAGCATAAGAAAGCCCCAACACGAATGTCGAGGCTAAAGTATCTTTATTTATGTTCTAGCTGAGTATCCGCTGCGTGCTACTCTTCGTTGTTTTCAGCAAACTTAGATGGTGACATGCCAAAGTGGTGCTTAAACCTTTGACTGAAATAGGAAGGGTCATTGAACCCCGAATCAAACGCCACATCAGAGATCTTCTCTCCAGCGAGTAAGCGCTCACACGCATGCTCTAGACGTACTTCATTCAAGTGCTCTTTGAAGGTCTTGTTGTAAGCCGATTTAAAGCGTCTCTGTAAGCTTCTCTCAGACATAAACAAATACTTAGCGGCAGTTGCAGTACTGAACTCGGCATCAGCGTAGTTTTCACTCACAAGCTGCGACACTCTGTTCTTCCACTCTTGTTCCGCTGTCAGTTTTTGTTGCTCTGGTGTTGAGGCGGCAAGCTTAATGGTTTCAATCTGTTCAATTGTGCTGGCTTCAAGATTGTCGAGTACTTGATACTCAATTGGCCACGAAAGCTGAACCTTATTTTGAGACTCCGAAACAAAGGCATTAAGCTCGCCACCGCTCTGATTCATCAATAGCGGCAGCTTTTCGATGTTAAGGTCGGTCGACTTTCCGGTATTGTCACCCATGCTTGATGCCAGCTTAGGGAAAGGCATGCCATGATCTCGAATGGTTACAACAAGATGCTCCTTAACCTCTTCAACCAGAACCACCATACTCTGCGACTTAAAGTTTCTCTTGATGATGCTCCCGACCAAGCTATTGAAGATAATATCGAGATTAAAATACAGCAACGAGACATATCGTTGTTTTGTTTCGACTTTAATATCCAGTTCAATACCGGCTTTGGTTAAGTCATCCTGCCAAGCTTTGAGTACCACCTCTAAGATTAAAATTATATCGTAACAAACTTGCCCTTCTCCTTGAGGCGTATTACTCAATTGAGCTAAGCCATTTTTCAAGGTTAGAATCGGCGACTTCCCGATCTCGTCATTCCAATTCGGGAGCATCGCAGCAATATGATTCACTTCAGAAGAGAGTTCATTGGCAGTGTGAGACACAAGCGCATTCTTCACGGATAGCTGCTTTTTAAGCTGTTGATTAGTGGCGAGTAATATCCGGCTTTGGTGCCTCAATTGGTCTGTCTTCAGTGCAACTTGCGCTTTTAAGTGCCGGTTGGCAAAAGTGACATAACGCGAACGCCAAAAGACTAAGATAGTCACAACGCCAATCAGTAATATCAGAGAGCTTGCTGCAGCCCAATTGGTCAGATACCAAGGCTCCGCAATCGAGAAGCTTTGATTGGTTGACACAAAGCGATAATGGGAGCCTTTAACCGGCTTCACTTCAAGTGTGTAATCCCCTGGAAGAAGATGATCGAGCGTTAACAAGCCCCCTTCAAACTCACTCCAAGGTTCATCGTCGCTCAGTCGGTATTCCATCGCAGGTGCGAACGTTGCTGGTAAGATACCTAGCTTAAACCCCATCGATGAACCATAAGGAATCTCATCCAGCTCTGCCGTTTTCCCGCCAAGTGATACCGTTTGTTGGTCGACACTTATCTTACTCAACAAGGCACGGCTATGAGGTGTAGTTGATACCAGTAACTCGTTAGATAACGCGCTGACTACACCATACTTTGAGCCGAAAACAAGCCTCGAAGGTTGGCTATCTTGACTGTAAAAAAGAGCACACGCTCCTGCCGCCAGTTCATTGGTGATCAAACCAAATGGCGAACCTATGTGTTTATGCAGTTGCCCATCCAATCCGTAATAACTGATGCCTTTCGAAGAGCCTAACCAAACACCATTGTCATCGCTTATCAGGCAGTTGGGGCTAATATTGTCTTCAACAAGAGTGATTTCTTGAATAATAGAGCTGTCATCCGGGATTCGATACACGCCATAACTGCTCGCAAACCACTGCGCTCCATCCTTCGCTTTTTCAATATCGACGACTTTGCCAAACCGTTCGCTGGAACGACTAAAGCTAATTCGTTTATCAATGAACGAGTAGAAGCCATGATCCGTTCCTATATAGATGCGACCTAGCAAGCCTACATTGAGAGCGGTGATCTTCGCAGGCAAGAACTTGTCGACTAACCAGTCAGTGCCATAACTCGTCAGTTTCATGGTTTCGATAGATAACGAATAGAGGTTTTGCCCAGAGGTCATCCAAAGAACGTTATCGGCTTGAAGCGCAAGGTTTTCAACACGCACTCCCTCAATTGGCCTTGGTAAATCAAGGGCTTCGGGTTGTAGTGTTTCCGTATTTAGACTGATGATACCTTGTTCGGTCGCCAACCAAATGGAAGAGCCAAAGATCTCAAAATCATTAACAGGGTTAGAGTAAACACGAATTGGGTTCTCTTCACTTTCAGAATCAACCAAGTAGAGCCCCATTGAAGACGCGACCCAAGATAACTGGTCACTGACAGGCAGTACTTTATTGATCACCACACTACTCGAATGCATGCCCATTCCAGTTAGGGGTGTTCTCGAGAAGGTTTTGCTGAACAGTGAGAAGTATCGGATACCGTTGTTTGTCGCAACCCACATACCACCAGCATGATCGTTTATCAACGAATATATTTTCTCACCCGGTAACGAGAAGTCTTGACTAGCGGCTTGTTCGAATCGAGTAATTTGTCCCGTAATAAAGTTGTAGCTAATAAGGCCGTGCTCTGTACCAATCCAATACTGGTCCGAAGTTTCGGCCAACGAGAGAACATGCGACCCTTTAACGATGGTCTCTTTGTCTGGGTTCGCGAGATCAACAATCACAGCACCATTTAAAGTACCGATCACTAACTCACGTCGAGCATTCGAAAAATAAACCGTCTCAATATGGTTTTTGTCTGATGCGGTGACATGGGTAAACTCTTGATTCTCTGAAAGGTAAACGCCAGAACTGGTCGCTAGCACCCACTTTGATAGTACCCACTCAGCGTCGTTAATCGCAATGTCACTGCTGTTATTGTATCGGTACAGTTTAAGTAGAGAGTAGGTGTTGAATTCTAAAGATTGAGTGTTGTAGGTATAGAAATTACTGCCGTCAGTAACCCAAATATAATCGCCTGATGCACCGATATTCGCTATTTCAGCGCCGGGACTTAGGCTAAACGCCAATTCGTTGCCAATTCCAGGGTTATGTCGATAGACCTCATTGTCGAAAAATGTCCAAAACTCATCGTTCAGAAAGGCGACTCTTTCCGAAGAAAATTGCAGTAAGCTTCCCTTGCGAGGGAATAGAGTTCGACCATCGTAAAAGAGTACTTTTCCATGCACATCATGAACCCAGAGCCCACCTCCGGCACCTAAATACAAGTTTTTAGCCGCAAGGAAATTCCCTTGCGCTTGAACGGGCAAAGGATAGAAAACGGAGGGCGAGGTATTTACCGCTAGAACGCTAAATGAAATGCTCATTAACATGAACATTTTGAAGATAATTCGATACAACTCTTAATCCTGAACAGCAACAACACATGAAATTTTGGGTACCACAACGTCTTATCGTTGCTAAACCAAAAACTGAGTTTTTTTGTGCTTATTATTATCTTTCCATTTTAGCGGAAATTAGAAAAGGAGAAAGGAGGTTTGTTATTTGTTAGGAGGTTTTATCTTAGCGGTCACGAAAATGCCGCAAAAAGCGGCATGATTCATAAATTAACGAGAGCAAAGTAGAGTAAAGAATACTCGTTTATGACTTACTTCTCGTCTAAACAACTTGTATAGCTATCTGTAAGTTGCTGAAGAAAATCGAAATAGCTTCCACTCTTCACTTCAACTGTTGAACCGATAGGGTCAAGCTGACCTTGTTTTGCGTTACTTCCGCGCGTCACTGATTCAATCACAGCAGGAGTGAATTGAGGCTCAGAAAACACACATTGAACGTTTTCACGTACTATCGTTTTCTTAATAGCGATCAGGCTTTTTGCACCCGGCTTACGCTCTGGGCTCACCGTAAAGTGACCTAAGTTATTTAGCTCAAACTCTTGCTCAAAGTAACCATACGCGTCATGAAAAACGTAGTAACCTTTGTCTTTCACGGGTGCAAGTTGCTCTCGAATAGACTGTTGCTTCTCTTTCAATGCAATCAGGAATGAATCGAGATTCTCTTGGTACGCCATTGCGTTGTCTGGATCAGATTCAATCAACTTAGCTGAGATGTATTTTGCAGCTACTTCAACTTGCTCGATACCTAACCAAAAATGCGGGTCATGGCTACCGTGGTGGTGCCCTTCATGTGCATCGTGGTCATGCTCTTCGTGTCCGAACTCTCGCAAGTTGATTCCGGGAATATCACTGATCTTGATAACATTTTCTTTTGAACCAATCACCTTAGTCAGAAAGGCTTCTAGGTCAGGGCCGAACCAGATGACCATATCGGCACTATGAACTTTTTTTACATCCGATGGCTTAAGCGCATAATCATGCGGCGAAGCATTGCTGTTCATCAACACATCCGGCTCACTAACGCCTTGCGTTAATTCTGTCACAATCATTTGAATTGGTTTAAAGCTTGTTAGAATAGTATTGGCACTTGCGACACTTGGCGCTAAAAGCAAAGTAGCAAGTATAAAAGATGAACGTGACATAATCCCTCGATAATAGAAAAGTAGCTTAGGCTTGAGGTAAATGTTACATTATAACATTAGCGAATTGCAAATGAGTTCTATTCATGGATAACTTAATCCAACTAGATTCTGTGAGCGTCGAATTTGACGGTCGAAAAGTTCTAGACAACATCTCTCTAAATTTAGAGCGCGGCAGAATCACCACCCTGATTGGGCCAAACGGTGCAGGAAAGTCGACATTAGTAAAAGTGGTACTGGGTTTACAGACCAAATTTTCAGGCACAATAACAAAAGCTAAAAAACTGAAAATTGGCTATGTACCACAAAAATTAAAGCTCAATGATTCCCTACCGCTCAACGTAGAGCGTTTTCTAAAACTCACTGGCAATTTCAGTCAGCAAGAGATCCTTGAAGCATTGAAGCTTGTTGGTGCTGAACATCTGCAGAAGAGTAACATGCACCAGCTATCTGGCGGAGAAAACCAACGTGTGCTCATTGCTCGTTCATTGCTAAGAAGACCAGATCTACTGGTTCTCGATGAACCGGCTCAAGGCGTCGACGTTCAAGGGCAAATAGACCTGTATGACTTGATTGACACCATTCGCCACCGCTTTGGTTGTGCCGTATTTATGGTTTCACACGATCTGCATTTAGTGATGGCAAAAACAGACGATGTTATCTGTTTACACCACCACATCTGTTGCTCAGGCGCACCTGCAGACATCAAACACCATCCTTCGTATATTGCGCTCTTTGGCACCGCGACCCAAGAGACGCTAGCGTTTTATCATCACCAACACGAACATCACCATCATGATCTCGCAGGCCAGCCTGTCGAAGGCGACGTGCATGAATGTTCAAACCATAAACACGGACACCACTAATGCTTGAGTTTCTTCTTCCCTCTATTTTGGCGGGTTTGGGTATTGCACTAATTGCAGGCCCACTAGGTTCATTCGTGGTGTGGCGTAAGATGGCTTACTTTGGTGACACGCTTGCTCACGCTTCTTTGATGGGCTTAGCACTTGGCTTTCTGTTCAACATTAACTTGTATTTCGCGCTGCTGATTTGTTGTTTGATGCTGGCCGTGTTGCTAGTGACTTTACAAAAACAAAAGCTGGTCGCGACCGATACCCTACTCGGTATTTTGGCGCACAGTGCGCTATCACTTGGTTTGGTTGCTGTCAGTTTCTTAGATAACGTTCGTGTTGACCTAATGAGCTACCTATTTGGTGACTTGCTGGCAGTATCTCCAACGGATTTAGTGTTCATCTATGCGGGTGCTGCTGTGATTGGATTAGTACTTGCTATCTTTTGGCGACCACTACTATCAACGACGGTTAACGAAGATCTCGCGGCGGTTGATGGCATCAACATTGATTTAATGCGTCTGATTCTGATGCTATTGGTCGGTATCGTGATTGCTGTCGGTATGAAGTTTGTTGGTGCGTTAATCATGACATCGCTACTGATTATTCCTGCAGCAACGGCAAGGAAGTTCTCGAGCACACCTGAGCAGATGGCCTTCCTTGCATCAATTATTGGCTCTATCGCTGTATTCGGTGGATTAAGCTTGTCTTGGTTCTATGATACGCCTGCTGGCCCGTCTGTGGTTATCAGTGCGGCAGCAATGTTTATGCTATCTCAAATGGTTAGAAGTCGAGCTTAGCACTTAGCAGTACGATCTCGTATCTCGAAAACATAAAAAAAGGCTTGGTCAGTGACCAAGCCTTTTTAATATCGTTTCAATTAACTTCTATCTCAATCGATAAAAGCCAGCTGATTACCAACCCGTGATTTCACGTAGGCCTTTACCGATGTCAGCAAGAGACTTAACAGTCTTAACGCCTGCTGCTTCTAGTGCTGCGAATTTATCTTCAGCAGTACCTTTACCGCCAGAGATGATTGCGCCTGCGTGGCCCATACGCTTGCCCGGAGGAGCAGTAACACCAGCGATGTAAGATACAACTGGCTTAGTTACGTTTGCTTTGATGAACTCAGCCGCTTCTTCTTCCGCAGTACCACCGATTTCACCAATCATTACGATTGCTTCAGTTTCTGGGTCTTCTTGGAAAAGTTTTAGGATATCAATGAAGTTTGAACCTGGGATAGGGTCACCACCGATACCAACACATGTAGACTGACCAAAGCCTTCATCTGTTGTTTGCTTAACTGCTTCGTACGTCAGAGTACCGCTGCGAGATACGATGCCTACTTTACCCTTCTTGTGGATGTGACCAGGCATGATACCAATCTTACACTCGTCTGGAGTGATAAGACCTGGACAGTTAGGACCGATCATGCGAACGCCAGTTTCTTCTAGCTTCACTTTAACGTCGATCATATCTGTTGTAGGGATACCTTCAGTGATCGTTACGATCAGTTCGATACCTGCATCAATCGCTTCTAGGATTGCATCTTTACAGAAAGGAGCTGGTACGTAGATAACTGTTGCTGTTGCGCCAGTTACTTCTACCGCTTCACGTACTGTGTTGAATACTGGAAGGCCTAGGTGAGTTTGACCACCTTTACCAGGTGAAACACCACCAACCATTTGCGTACCGTATGCGATAGCTTGGTCTGAGTGGAATGTACCTTGACCGCCAGTGAAACCCTGACAGATTACTTTAGTGTCTTTGTTAATTAATACAGACATTATTTAGCCTCCGCAGCAGCAACAACTTTCTGAGCAGCATCTGTTAGAGATTCAGCTGCAATGATATCAACATCAGAATTAGCAAGTACTTCGCGACCTAGGTCTGCGTTTGTACCTTCTAGACGAACAACTACAGGAACTGTTACGCCGACTTCTTTAACTGCACCGATAATACCTTCAGCGATCATGTCACAACGAACGATGCCACCGAAAATGTTTACGAGTACTGCTTTAACATTGTCATCAGAAAGGATGATCTTGAATGCTTCAGCTACACGCTCTTTAGTCGCGCCGCCGCCTACATCAAGGAAGTTTGCTGGCTTGCCGCCGTGTAGGTTTACGATATCCATCGTACCCATCGCAAGGCCTGCACCGTTAACCATACAGCCAACGTTGCCATCTAGTGCTACGTAGTTCAGTTCCCACTGTGCTGCGTGTGCTTCGCGCTCATCTTCTTGAGATGGATCGTGCATTTCACGAAGTTTAGGCTGACGGTACATCGCGTTTGAGTCGATGTTGATCTTGCCGTCTAGACAAAGCAGGTTGCCTTCGCCAGTAATTACAAGCGGGTTGATTTCTAGTAGAGCTAGGTCGTACTGAGAGAACATTTGGCCAAGACCCATGAAGATCTTAACGAACTGTTTGATTTGATCGCCAACTAGACCAAGTTTGAACGCCAGTTCACGGCCTTGGTAAGCTTGAGGGCCTACTAGAGGATCGATCGCTGATTGGTGAATCAACTCTGGAGTTTCTTCAGCGATTTTCTCAATGTCCACACCGCCTTCAGTTGACGCCATGAATACAATTTTACGCGTTGCGCGGTCAACAACAGCACCTAGGTAAAGTTCGTTAGCAATGTTTGATGCTTCTTCAACTAGGATCTTAGTTACAGGCTGACCATTAGCGTCTGTTTGGTAAGTCACTAGGTTTTTACCTAGCCACTTTTGTGCAAACTCTTTAACGCCTTCTTTGGTGTCATGTAGCTCTACGCCGCCCGCTTTACCGCGGCCACCAGCGTGTACTTGACACTTAACGACTTTCTTGGCTGTACTGATACGACCTGCAGCTTCGAAAGCTTCTTGTGCAGTATCACATGCGAAACCTTCTGGTACAGGCAAACCGAATTCTGCAAACAGCTGTTTGGCTTGGTATTCATGCAAATTCATTTTGATATTCCGTTTATTTTCCCTTAAGGGATTATTATTTCCATAACGACACAGTTTCCTGTGTTACGTCTGTAGGGTCTTCTCAAAACAACTGCTGTCCATTTTCTAATGGCTTTACAGTTCAATTGAAGGCCAGACGTTGAGCAGCCTAGCCTTTGAAACTTTTTACGTCTAGCTAACGGGGTTAACTAGACGTTTTAGCGATACTAAACGTCTAATAGCAGACGTGCAGGATCTTCTAGAAGCTCTTTGATGGTCACTAGGAAGCCAACTGATTCACGGCCATCGATTAGACGGTGGTCGTAAGAAAGCGCTAGGTACATCATTGGTAGAATCTCTACCTTGCCATCAACAGCCATTGGACGGTCTTGGATTTTGTGCATACCCAAAATTGCCGCTTGAGGCGGGTTGATGATTGGCGTAGACATTAGAGAACCAAATACACCACCGTTTGTGATAGTGAAGTTGCCGCCCATCAGTTCATCAACCGTTAGCTTGCCGTCACGACCTTTGATTGCTAGCTCTTTGATGCCTTTTTCGATATCAGCGAAACCTAGTGTGTCACAGTCTTTGAGTACTGGAGTCACTAGACCACGTGGCGTAGATACCGCCATGCTGATGTCGAAGTAGTTGTGGTAAACGATATCTGTACCATCAATAGAAGCGTTCACTTCTGGGAAACGCTTCAGTGCTTCTGTTACTGCTTTCACGTAGAAAGACATGAAGCCAAGACGCGTATCGTGACGTTTCTCGAATTGGTCTTTGTACTGCTTACGAAGGTCCATGATTGGCTTCATGTTCACTTCGTTGAAAGTAGTCAGCATTGCTGTGCTGTTTTTCGCTTCTAGAAGACGGTTTGCAACTGTCTTACGCAGGCGAGTCATAGGCACGCGTTTTTGGCTGCGAGCCGCTGCTGGCGCTTCAACTGCTGGTGCAGATGCTGCTGCCGGAGCCGCTTTCGCTGCTGCTAGGTGTGCGTCGATGTCTTCACGAGTAATACGACCACCAACACCAGTGCCTTTAACGTCAGCTGGTTGTAGGTTGTGCTCAGCAAGCAGGCGACGAACAGCTGGGCTTAGTGCGTCGTTGTTCTCTTCTGTTAGCGCAGCTTTATGGCGCTTATCAGGAGATGCTTCTGTATCTTCAGTGGTGTCTTTCGTTGGTTCACCAGCGACAGCACCCGGCTTGATTTTAGCCAAAAGCTGCTTAGAAAGTACCGTAGCACCCTCTTCTTCGATGATAGCTTCCAGAACACCCGCTTCAGGAGCCGGTACTTCTAGAACTACTTTATCTGTTTCGATATCTACAATGACTTCATCACGTGCAACCGCTTCGCCCGGTTTTTTGTGCCAAGTAGCAACTGTTGCATCAGCCACAGATTCAGGTAAATCTGGAACCAGAATTTCAATTGTCATGTGCGTATTTTCCTTTTACTTCTAGTTCTTAAGTAGGGTCAAAGCGTCGTCAACTAACGCTTTTTGTTGTTTCAAGTGTACTGACATATAGCCAACAGCTGGTGATGCTGATGCAGGACGACCTGCGTATTGAATATCAGCACCTACTGGGATAGCAGCTCGGAAATTATGTTGGCTACTGTACCAAGCACCTTGGTTTTGTGGCTCTTCTTGACACCAAACGTAATCGACTACATTTGTGTACTGTGCGATGGCAGCTCTCACGTCCTCATAAGGGAACGGGTAAAGTTGCTCAATACGTACAATAGCGACATCGTCTTGCTCGTTCTTACGTCTTTGGTCAAGCAGGTCAAAGTAAACCTTACCTGAACAGAACACGACGCGTTTTACGTTCTCAGGAGCCAGATCATCAATTTCTGCGATAGCTGGTTGGAACGTGCCTTCTGCCAAATCTTCAAGAGAAGAAGTACACAGAGGGTGACGAAGCAATGACTTAGGTGACATTACAATCAGTGGACGACGCATTGGTCGAACAACCTGACGGCGAATCATGTGGTAAACCTGAGCTGGTGTTGAAGGAACAACAACCTGCATGTTTTGTTCAGCACATAACTGAAGGTAACGCTCAAGACGTGCAGAAGAGTGCTCCGGGCCTTGGCCTTCATAACCGTGAGGAAGCAGCATAGTTAGACCACATAGACGTGCCCACTTTTGCTCACCTGATGAAATGAATTGGTCGATAACAACTTGTGCACCGTTTGCGAAGTCACCAAATTGAGCTTCCCAAAGGGTTAGACCGCTTGGCTCTGCTGTCGCGTAACCATACTCAAATGCGAGTACCGCTTCTTCAGATAACACAGAGTCAAACACTTGGAATGGCCCTTGTTTATCATGAATGTTCGCAAGAGGAACATACGTGCTTGCATCTGATTGATTGTGCAGTACTGAGTGACGGTGGAAGAACGTACCACGACCTGAATCTTGGCCTGAGATACGAATACGCTTACCGTCGTCAACAAGTGTTGCGTATGCCAGAGTTTCAGCCATACCCCAATCGACTTGTTTCTCACCATTCACCATGGCAGTACGATCGTTGTACAGTTTATTTACTCGGCTTTGCAGCTTGTGGCTGTCCGGGTATTGACAAAGTTTGGTACCAAGCTCTTTCAGGCGCTCGATATCAATCTTGTTATCCCACTCGATGTTCCAGTCGTGACCTAGGTAAGGAGACCAGTCTACTGAGTGAAGTGCCATTGGACGCCACTCTTTAACCACAACTTCACCGTGATCAAGTGCATCACGATATTCGTTAACTAGCTGAGTTGCTGTATCAATACCAAACTCACCGCGCTCCATTAGCACGTCAGCGTAAAGCTTACGTGGTGTTGGGTGCTTCTTGATTTTTTGGTACATCAAAGGCTGTGTTGCATTCGGCTCATCGGCTTCATTGTGACCGTGGCGACGGTAACAAACCAAATCAATAACAACATCACGCTTAAACGTATTACGGTAATCCAATGCAAGACGCGCAACAAACGCAACCGCTTCTGGATCATCAGAGTTAACGTGGAAAATCGGAGCCTGAACCATCTTCGCGATATCGGTACAGTACATCGTAGAGCGTGTATCGCGAGGGTTAGACGTTGTAAAACCAACTTGGTTGTTTACAACGATACGAACCGTACCACCTACACAGAAACCACGAGCTTGAGACATGTTAAACGTCTCTTGTACTACACCCTGACCAGCGATAGCTGAGTCACCGTGGATAGTAATTGGAAGTACACGGCTACCATCATTATCACCAAGGCGATCTTGACGTGCACGTACTGAACCGATAACTACCGGGTTTACGATTTCTAAGTGAGATGGGTTAAATGCTAGTGCTAAGTGAACGTTGCCGCCTGGCGTTGCGAAGTCCGCAGAGAAGCCTTGGTGGTATTTCACATCACCAGTACCCCACGTGTCATCGTGCTTGCCCGCAAACTCGTCAAACAGGTCTTGTGGCTTTTTACCAAGCACGTTGACCAACATGTTTAGACGACCACGGTGAGCCATACCAACAACAACTTCACGCATGCCTTGTCCGCCAGCATGACGAATAATTTCTTTCGTCATTGGGATAAGAGCATCACCACCTTCCAACGAGAAGCGTTTTGCGCCTGGGAATTTCGCACCAAGATAGCGCTCAAGACCTTCAGCAGCAGTTAGCTCTTCTAGGAAAGCTTGCTTTTCTTCTTTGTTGAAAGAGGGTTGACCAGATACAGACTCTAAACGTTGTTGGATCCAACGCTTTTGCTCTGTATTTGTCATGTGCATGTATTCAGCACCAATAGAGCCACAATACGTTTGCTTTAGAGATTTGTAGAGATCTTTAAGCACCATCGTCTCTTGGCCAATGGCGTAAGAGCCGACGTTGAACGTCTCATTGAGGTCATCTTCGGTAAGAGTGTGGAAAGAAGGGTCCAGTTCATCAACTGTCGCTCTTTTCCATAAACCTAGGGGGTCTAGATTTGCTGCTTGATGCCCTCGGAATCGATAGGCATTAATAAGTTGCAGAACCTTTACTTGTTTCGCATCGACATCTGGATCACTAACTTGGACACTGTAATGCTTTGTTTCTTGAGCGAGTCGACGGAAGTATTCACGAACGCGAGAGTGTGGTTGTTCCACTGTCTCTGAAGCTTGCACAGGCAGTTCTTCAAAAACACTTCTCCATTCGTCACTTACCGAATCTGGGTCACTTAGATACAGTTCATAGAGTTCTTCTACGTACGTTGCATTGGCGCCAGCCAAGTGTGAAGACTCGAGCCATGCCTTCATCACGCCGTTGTGCATATTTTCCCTTAACCAGTAGTTTTCACGTTTGCTGCGGTCTATGCCGAGCTATTAAAAGGCCGCCCCAAAACTTCTAGGGCGGCAATTTTTATATAACTTAAACCGAACGATTCACTAGCATGGTCTTGATGTGACCAATAGCTTTCGTCGGATTTAATCCCTTAGGACAAACACTTACACAATTCATGATGCCATGGCAACGAAAAACGCTAAATGCATCATCAAGATCGGACAAACGTTCGTCTGTCGCTGTATCTCGGCTATCAATTAGCCAACGGTACGCTGCAAGCAGGCCTGCTGGTCCGATGAATTTGTCAGGGTTCCACCAGAATGATGGGCATGACGTTGTACAACATGCACACATGATACATTCGTACAATCCATCTAAATGAGCACGCTCATCAGGGCTTTGTAAGTTTTCACGAGCCGGTGGCACATTGCCATCAGACACTAAGAATGGCTTCACTTTTTCGTAGTTATCGTAGAACTGAGTCATGTCTACAATCAGGTCACGAACAACGGGTAAGCCAGGCAGTGGGCGAATCACAATCTTGTCTTGGCCCGAAAGCGCAGACAATGGCGTGATACACGCTAGGCCATTTTTACCGTTCATGTTCAAACCATCCGAGCCACATACACCTTCACGGCATGAGCGACGGAATGAGATTGTTGGATCTTGCTCTTTCAACAGAATAAGCGCATCCAAAAGCATCATGTCTGAACCTTCATCCACTTCTAGAGTGTATTCCTTCATATAAGGTTTCTGGTCGACATCTGGATTGTAACGATATAAAGAGAAATTCAGTTTCATGGTCATATCTCCTTAGTACGTACGTGCTTTTGGTGGGAACGCTTCACGATGGATAGGTTCCATGTTTACACCACGCTTAGTCATGCTCTCTGACTCTGGGTTGTAAAGTGAGTGGCATAGCCATTGCTCATCATCACGGTCAGGGAAATCGAATCGAGCGTGTGCGCCACGGCTCTCTGTACGGAAATTTGCAGCAACAGCCGTTGCGAATGCCGTTTCCATCAAGTTTTCAAGCTCTAGACACTCGATACGTTGAGTGTTGAACTCTGTAGACTTATCAGATAGGTGTGCATTTTTCAGACGCTCGCGAATCGCTTTTAGCTCTTCTAGGCCTTCAGCCATTGCTTTGCCTTCACGGAATACTGAGAAGTTGTTCTGCATACATTGCTGAAGATCTTTACGGATTTGCGCTGGATCTTCGCCGTCTGTGCTGTTTTCCCAACGGTTGTAACGCTCTAGTGAACGCTCAATGTCAGCTTCAGTTGCAGGTTTCGCTTCGTCTTGCTTCTTCAGTGTCTCACCTAGGTGTAGACCTGTCGCACGACCAAATACCACTAAATCAAGCAGTGAGTTACCACCTAGACGGTTGGCACCATGTACTGATACTGATGCGATTTCACCACAAGCAAAGAGACCTTGGATTTCAACATCGTTGCCGTCTTCGGTTTGCTTAATAGCTTGACCAGAAACTTGTGTTGGAACACCACCCATCATGTAGTGACATGTAGGGATTACTGGGATTGGCTCTTTCACTGGATCAACGTGAGCAAAGGTACGAGAAAGTTCACATACACCAGGAAGACGAGATTCAAGTGTCTCTTTACCTAGATGATCAAGCTTAAGCTTGATGTGTGGACCCCAAGGGCCATCGCAACCGCGACCTTCACGAATTTCAACCATCATTGAACGAGCAACAACATCACGACCCGCTAAGTCTTTAGCGTTTGGTGCGTAACGTTCCATGAAGCGTTCGCCGTCTTTATTGAGAAGGTAACCACCTTCACCACGACAACCTTCCGTTACCAATACACCTGCACCAGCGATACCCGTCGGGTGGAACTGCCACATTTCGATGTCTTGCATAGGAACGCCAGCACGAATCGCCATACCAACACCGTCACCAGTGTTAATGTGTGCATTGGTTGTTGATGCGTAGATACGACCAGCACCACCAGTCGCAAGGATTGTTGCCTTCGCTTTGAAGTAGCAAACCTCGCCCGTTTCCATACAAAGCGCGGTAGTACCTAAAATTGCACCATCTTCGTTTTTAACAAGATCCAGTGCATACCACTCAGAGAAAACCGTCGTTTTGTGTTTAATGTTTTGTTGGTAAAGCGTATGAAGCAGTGCGTGACCAGTACGGTCGGCTGCAGCTGCGGTACGAGCCGCTTGCTCACCACCAAAGTTTTTAGATTGACCACCGAAAGGACGCTGGTAAATAGTACCGTTCTCAAAACGAGAGAAAGGCAGGCCCATTTTTTCGAGTTCGATTACCGACTCAGGACCGTTTTTACACATGTATTCGATAGCGTCTTGGTCACCGATGTAATCAGAACCTTTTACTGTGTCATACATATGTTGTTCCCAATGGTCTTCATGCGCGTTACCAAGAGCAACAGTGATGCCGCCTTGCGCTGAAACCGTATGAGAACGAGTAGGGAAAACTTTAGAAAGCAATGCACAAGAAAGGCCTTGCTCAGAAATTTGCAGTGCGGCACGCATACCTGCACCACCAGCGCCGATCACTACGGCATCAAACTCACGAACAGGAATAGTCACTTACGCACCCCACAAAATAAACAGACCAGAGAAGAAATATCCAAGAAGAACTGCAACAACACCGACTTGAAGACCAACACGCAGTTTTGCGCACTTGATGTAGTCAGTTAGTACTTGCCATAGGCCGATCCACGCGTGAACCAAAACAGAAGTAAGCGCTAACATGGTGAAGACTTTAGTGAAGGTTCCACCAAAGAATTGCGTCCAAGATGCGTAAGAGATATCACCAGAGAAAGCACAAAAGCTAACTAGGTAGATAGTGTAAAGCGTCATAATGATGGCAGTAGCACGAATCAATAGATAATCGTGGACACCATTACGACCAAAAGTAGAAACGTTGTTTACCATACTAAGATCCCCGCTAGTAGAGACAATACCGCTGTTGCTGCGAATGCAACCTTAGCGCTCTTCGCGCCAGATTCCAGCTCTTCAAAGTGACCAAGGTCCATAAGAAGGTGACGAATACCACCAGCAATGTGGTAAGCCAAAGCGGTTAAAATGCCCCACAGAATAAACTTCACGAAGAAACCATCGACAATGTCGCTAGCTTCGGCAAAGCCTACTGGGGATGAGAGGGAAATGGATAGTAACCAAAGCAAAATTCCAATCGCGACAAAAGTTATCACCCCAGACACACGGTGTAGGATGGAAGCTATTGCTGTGATTGGAAAGTGGATGGTCTGTAAATCTAAATTAACAGGTCTTGTCTTTCTTTCTTTCACGGGCTTGCTCACTCAGCTCCATTGAGCATTATGGTCATTAAATAACCTTATGATATTGTTATGGACAAAATTTGATTGTAAACCTTCAAAATTTAACATTAACTTAACAAATAACCGAAGTTGAGCCTTAGATAATTGTAAAATAATTGTTAACTGCTCGATTAAGAAAGACACCTCACATTTCTTCTTAGCCTTGCATTTATAAGGTTTTAACCAAACTTTTCAGCGTCACTATACGACTGGCAACATTCTAATACAATTGATGTAACAAATAATGCTACACAGACCAGATTTTTAACGAATTTAATGTAAAAAACACTAACAAGTGCACACAAAGCTTCAGAAAAATTGACTTTCCCACGTAAGACCAGTAAAAAAATGGCACATAAACATCCTGGACGGATTAAATAATAAACAAAGGAGATTGTTATGGCGGATAAGAAAGCTACCCTTCACATTGAAGGTCAAGCGCCAATCGAGCTGCCGATTACAGAAGGTGTACTTGGTACTCCAGTGATCGATGTTCGTACACTAGGTTCTAATGGTTTTTTCACTTTTGACCCTGGTTTTCTTGCCACTGCATCCTGTGAGTCTCAAATCACTTTTATTGACGGTGGAAAAGGCATTCTTTTACATCGTGGTTATCCAATCGACCAACTTGCCAATAACGCTGATTACTTAGAAGTATGTTACATACTTCTTTACGGTGAAGCCCCATCTAGAGCTGAGTACGAAAAGTTCAAGACTACCGTGACACGTCACACTATGGTGCACGAGCAAATCGCTAGTTTCTTCCACGGCTTCCGTCGTGACGCTCACCCTATGGCTGTAATGTGTGGTGTTGTAGGCGCTCTAGCGGCGTTCTACCACGACTCACTTGATGTCAACAACGATACACACCGTGAAATTGCGGCATACCGCCTGATTTCAAAAATGCCAACACTGGCTGCAATGTGTTACAAATATTCAATCGGTCAGCCGTTTATCTACCCACGTAACGACCTAGGCTACGCAGAAAACTTCTTACACATGATGTTTGCAAACCCATGTGAAGAGTATGAAGTGAACCCTATCGTTGCTCGTGCAATGGATAAGATTTTCACTCTACATGCTGACCACGAACAGAACGCTTCTACGTCTACAGTGCGTCTTGCTGGTTCATCTGGTGCTAACCCGTTTGCGTGTATCGCAGCAGGTATCGCATCACTTTGGGGCCCAGCTCACGGCGGTGCAAACGAAGCTTGTCTGCGCATGCTTGAAGAGATCGGTAGCGTAGATAACATTGAAGAATACGTTGCGAAAGCAAAAGACAAAGATGACCCATTCCGTTTGATGGGCTTCGGTCACCGTGTTTACAAGAACTACGACCCACGTGCAACAGTAATGCGCGAAGCGTGTCACGAAGTGCTTAAAGAGCTAAACATCCAAGATCCACTACTAGACGTAGCGATGGAACTTGAGCGTATCGCTCTTTCTGATGAGTACTTTGTTTCTAAGAAGCTATACCCGAACGTAGATTTCTACTCAGGTATCATTCTGAAAGCAATCGGTATTCCAGTATCTATGTTTACAGTAATCTTCGCGATGTCTCGTACCATCGGTTGGATTGCTCACTGGAACGAAATGCACAGCGATCCGACGAACCGTATCGGTCGTCCTCGTCAGCTATATACTGGTGAAGAACAACGTGACTTTAAAGCACTTCACGAACGTGAATAGTTGCTATAAATCATAATGTTAAAAGGGGTTGATGTGAGAACATCAACCCCTTTTCTTTTGTACGCTCTCAACCCCGTCATCCTCAAGAATGCGAAGTGAACGAATAAAATAATATCGTCATCCCCAAGAACGAGGGACGAATGAGTTGGGGATCTCCTTAAGCGAGCAGATAAACTATACAGGTTACCTGCTCAATTCTAGAGAACGACGCATACACTCGACTCGTACCCCTTATCTCGCATCTGCTCTTAAACTGGGTTATCGATATCAATAAACTCAACATCCAAGCCATGTTCTTCCGCTAACCATTCACCTAACGCTTTTACACCGTATCGCTCAGTCGCGTGGTGGCCAGCAGCAAAATAATGAATGTCTTGCTCGCGTGCTGAGTAAGTAGTGCGCTCAGAAATTTCACCAGAAATAAAAGCATCAATGCCTTGAGAAGCCGCTAGCTCAATGTAGTCTTGACCACCACCAGTACACCAACCGACGGTCGTTATCATTTTGTCTTGGTTTTCTGGAGCGATATGCAGTGGTTTACGATTTAGAGCTTGATCGATTTTTGCTGCGAATTCAGTACCTGTCATTGGTGTTTTTAATCTACCAAACATAGCAACCGATTGTGGGTGCCCTTCCAAGCCACCTTCTACTTCAATATCAAGCAGTTCAGCGAGTTTGGCGTTGTTACCAAGTTCAGGATGGATATCGAGAGGTAAGTGATAACCCAAAAGGTTAATGTCATTCTTTATCAGAGTGCGAATGCGTTTGCCCTTCATGCCACGAATTGCCTCTGACTCACCTTTCCAAAAGAAACCGTGATGAACCAACAAAGCGTCAGCCTCTAGCTCAACCGCTTTATTAATCAAAGCTTGCGAAGCCGTAACACCAGTAACAATACGCTTGACTTCAGAAGCACCTTCGACTTGAAGGCCATTCGGACAGTAATCTTTAATCTGCTGTGGCTGCAGTTTTTCGTTAAGTAGCTTTTCTAATTGTAAGTTAATCATTTTTCTTTCCAGCTTACCTTTATAATAACGTCGTTATATCAATTTACGGGTAGAATGTCGAAAGCCCCACGATGAGTTTATGAGGAAGAGATGACAGCACTGCAACGTTTTTACCAATGGGTCATCGACTCACCGCCATTACTAGAAATCAAGCCACCGGTTTCGGATCTCAGTGCATTCTCTAGCAACCATGCCATCGACTCATCACATACTTATGAGGGTAATCCTAGATTAGGTTTCCTCTACCAATATCTATGCGAGCAAGTGATCGCTGCCTCACCGAATTACTCGATAAAGCACGACGAGATTCAGATCAATGTGGAAGGCAGAACTCTCGGTGCAATCGACTTTATTCTTAAAGAAGAGAGCAGCCAAAAGCTGGAACATTGGGAAGTGGCGATTAAGTTTTATCTGCTCCACGAACAAACATGGTTTGGACCCAACTCTCACGACCAATTGGATAAGAAACTCGACAGGATGCTCAGCCACCAACTCGAAATGTCCTCTTCTGCCGCCTTTGTTGAGCAATATCCAGAAATCGATGTCGACTCAAAACACTTACTGATGCAAGGTCGTCTATATACCAACCCTTTCTTAGAGCAAAACATACCGACAAAATGCTTGGGCTATGACATTAACCCAAGCCAAGTAAACGGCTTTTGGTGCTATCAAGATCAGGCTCATTTAATCAGTGAACCACTGTATCCACTCACCAAAGAGCAATGGGCAGCAGGGACGGATGATTTCAGCAGTCAGCCGATCACCGAGTTCGGTGATCGCTTCGTCCATGGGCAAACAAAGTCGGGGCAATTCTGGTTTGTGATGCCACAAAGTTGGCCACACGGTTAGTCGTCTGAGCTAACTCAGTTACCTTTTCCCGCTTATACGTAACTAACACAAACAAAAAGGGTTGATGCTTTCACATCAACCCTTCTTCTATTTACTTAGCAACTCTAGTAATCGAGATTCGATTATAGGCCAGCGGCTGCAAATACTTGGTTAACAATCTCTTGAGCTTCTGCTTCGATTGCTTTCAGGTGCTCTTCACCCTTAAAGCTTTCACAGTAGATCTTGTAGATGTCTTCAGTGCCTGATGGACGCGCAGCAAACCAGCCGTTCTCAGTTGTCACTTTCAAGCCACCAATCGCAGCACCGTTACCTGGAGCGTGTGTTAAGCGTGCAGTAATTGCATCACCAGCCAACGTCTCAGCAGAAACCATCTCTGGAGATAGTTTCTTCAGCACGTCTTTCTGTGCACCATTTGCTACCGCTTGAATACGGTTGTACTTAGATTCACCGTGTTTAGCGGCAAGTTCTTCGTAGTATTCTTGTGGGTTCTTACCTGTCACTGCTGTGATCTCAGCCGC
The DNA here is from genome assembly GCF_041474195.1 of Vibrio sp. 10N.222.52.C3. Lineage (NCBI taxonomy): Bacteria > Pseudomonadati > Pseudomonadota > Gammaproteobacteria > Vibrionales > Vibrionaceae > Vibrio > Vibrio sp. 10N.222.52.C3. Next base: position 20,080 of record NZ_JBFRTQ010000106.1, read on the forward strand.
AAGCAAGCAAAGAATCAGGCCGTCTTTATCTGTTGACCAAGGCGTACCGTCTTTACGTAGGAAAGAAGCACCTGCGCTCTCTTCGCCACCAAAACCAAACTGGCCGTTGTATAAGCCATCAACGAACCATTTAAAACCAACTGGCACTTCACAAAGTTCGCGACCTAAGTCAGAAACTACGCGATCGATTAATGCACTTGATACTAGTGTCTTACCAACAGCAACGTCTTTACCCCAACCTTCACGGTTACGGTATAGGTAATCAATACAAACCGCTAAGAAGTGGTTTGGATTCATCAAACCTTTAGGTGTCACGATACCGTGGCGATCGTAATCTGGGTCGTTACCAAATGCTAGAGCGTACTCGTCTTTAAGCGCCAGTAAGCCTGCCATTGCGTATGGAGAAGAACAGTCCATACGAACTACGCCATCTTTATCTAGAGACATGAATTGGAATGAAGGGTCAACCGCTTCACTTACCAGAGTAAGATCTAGATTGTACGCTTTACCAATTTGACGCCAGTAATCAATACCGCTGCCACCCAGTGGATCAACACCAATCTTGATGTTTGCTTTCTGGATCGCTTCCATATCCACGACGTTAACCAAATCAGCGACGTATGGCGCGACTAGGTCAACTTCTTTTACTAGCTCAGACTGTTTAGCCTGTGCGATAGGCGTACGCTTAACACCTTGCATTTGCTCAGCAATGATCACGTTCGCACGGTCTTCAATCGCTTGAGTCAGTTCAGCTTCAGCTGGGCCACCGTGTGTCGGGTTGTATTTAATACCGCCGTCTTGAGGTGGGTTATGTGAAGGCGTGATAACAATGCCGTCGGCTTTTTTGTCATTCACTAGGTTGTGCGTAAGAATCGCGTGCGAGATACCAGGTGTTGGAGTAAAGCCGTTGTTTTCTTGAATAATAACTTCAACACCGTTCGCTACAAGCACTTCGATAACCGTAGAGAACGCAGGCTCAGATAGAGCGTGAGTATCTTTACCTAAGAAAAGAGGGCCAGTTGTACCTTGCTCGGCACGAACTTCAGCAACCGCTTGTGCAATTGCTAGAATGTGGTTTTCGTTAAATGTTGATCTGTCTGCTGTACCGCGGTGACCTGAAGTACCGAAAAGTACTTTATGATCTGGGTTCGTAGCATCCGGTTGCTGTAAGAAATAGTTAGCAACTAAAGCCGGGATATTATGAAGATCTTCCTGCTGAGCTTTCTGCCCAGCACGAGGGTGCATAGCCATTTTTCGACATCCTTATATATAAAATTTTAAAACAAAAAAACCTCATAATATCTTCTTATCCATGGATATTATGAGGTTTAAATCAGATTTCGTTAAATTGAACCTGTTACTTTTTCTATCAATTCTGCTTGGAAATTCATGCGGCTCATAAGCTGCTCAACCATCTGTCTTTTTCGGCTTGTATTGTTATTAGTAATAACCCAAAAAGGACTTTGTGGAATAGCTTTAGGCTTAGTCGTGTTGCCGTTTGCTAGCAACGTCGCTTCGTTATCTGCAAAGTAAACGCGCTTACGGCCTTTTACTTGAGTTGCTTCTGAAAAGCTTAAAGGGTCGATTTTATGCAGTGTTGATAACACAAGCATGAAACGATCAATGGCTTTCTTTAGTGATGCAAACTCATCTGATATTAGTAGTGAGCGCATTTCTTTAACGCCATCGAACTTCTCTGGAGTAAAGCCTACCTCTTTGCTAACAACGATACCTTTTGGCTCAACGATCTCTTCGATCGGAGCCATGCCTTGGCTATCAACCTGTAACAAGCGGCGCAGAATATCTGAAGCGCTTTCGCCAATACGTTCTGTCTGACCCGCAATAAAACGGTATAGGTCCTCATCAACCTCAATTGTTTTCATTCGCTTTTCACAATCTCAATGTTTAAACTCTGGGGGATTATAGCGAGATCCGCGCGGATACTCTACGTCAAACCCACCATGAATAAGATAAAAATGTCAGTACAGCTCAACTATAAAATTGAAGGTGAGGGTCACACCATTGTTTTGATCCATGGATTATTCGGTAATCTGGACAACCTTGGCTTGCTCGCTAGGGATCTAAAAGCCGATCATCAGGTACTTAGTATCGATCTCCGCAACCACGGTCAATCCTTCCATAGTGACACTCATAACTATCAAGCGATGGCACAAGACGTGGCTCAACTGCTGCATGATCTTAAGTCAGAAGACGTCACTGTGATTGGTCACTCGATGGGTGGCAAAGTAGCGATGGCACTGACACAACATCTTGCGCTGCATAAATTGATTGTCTTGGATATGGCTCCGGTCGCGTACACTCAGAGTCGCCACGACAACGTATTCGCAGGCCTGCAAGCCGTGATAGAAGAAGAGCCGACTTCACGCTCAGATGCACTCAAGGTTCTCGCAAAACATATCGAGATCGATGGCGTTCGCCAGTTTTTAACCAAATCTTTGTTCAAAACAGAGCAAGGCATCATGGAATGGCGCTTCAATGTTGCTTCGTTATTGAGCAACTACCCACATATTATTGGTTGGGAACCGATCGAGAAAACCTCGGTCAAAACCTTGCTCATTAAAGGTGGGGATTCAGATTACCTCACCGCAGAACATCAAGCAGCCGTTCAGCAGCAATTTTCTAACGCAAAAGCGCATGTCATTGCCAACACAGGTCACTGGCTGCATGCTGAAAAACCAGCAGAAGTACTTAGAGCAATTAGAAAATTCATCGCTTAACTGCGCTTTTTCGTGCAGATAAATGAGAGCTGTGTAATTACTGCAGATTAACTTTATCTCACAACAGTGATATAGTGCGCCCAAGCAAAATTGGTATATAAGGTTCCCATGCTTTACGACTACATGAACATCATCGAATCTGTTGGTTTAGATCTCCTGTTTGCCGCGATTTTCTTTTTAATCGGTATGGCAATTAAGGACGTTCTCAAGCAGGGAAATGTTCCTCCATTTGGTCGTCGCATCGTATGGTTAGTACTTTTCCTTGGCTGTGCGGGTTTTATCGCCAAAGGGATAATCCAACTAAGCTGGGAAGGAACTGGGATCTAACGATTCTCTTCCGAACTTTATTACACCGACAACAGACAAAATGAAAGGTAATGATTCTATGGCAAGTGTAGGTCTCTTCTTTGGTAGCGATACAGGTAACACTGAAGCTGTTGCTAAGATGATTCAAAAGCAATTGAGCAAACAGCTCGTTCACGTTCAAGACATTGCAAAAAGCAGCAAAGAAGATATCGATAACTTCGATCTACTGCTGCTTGGTATCCCTACGTGGTACTACGGCGAAGCACAATGTGATTGGGATGACTTTTTCCCAGAGCTAGAAGCTATTGATTTCTCAACTAAGCTTGTTGCTATCTTTGGTTGTGGCGACCAAGAAGATTACGCAGAATACTTCTGTGATGCTATGGGTACTATCCGTGACATCGTTGAAGCGAAAGGCGGTACTATCCTAGGTCACACATCAACTGAAGGCTACGAATTCGAAGCATCGAAAGGTTTAGTTGAAGGCGATGACAGCCAATTCGTTGGTCTATGTATCGATGAAGACCGTCAACCTGAGCTAACTGATGAGCGCGTATCTAACTGGGTTAAACAAATCCACGAAGAGATGTGCCTAGCAGAGCTAGAAGACTAATTCTCTAGTGGTTGTTAATTGTTACAGTTAATAACCATTATGTAGATATGAAAAAACCTCCTTATAGGAGGTTTTTTGCTATTTAAAATCTATTAATTAGCACTCAGCCTCTAATGCTTCATCATCATCTCTAAATTGCGGCTTCTTTCTTACATAGAGGGTGCGTTGAATTTCTGAAACCACATTACCCTGCTTATCTTTCACGTGAATAATAAATTCGGGGAAGCACTTTTCACCGAGTTGCGTCTGACGATAGATATCGTCAAGCTGCCCTTGCCTTATCTCAAAATCTGCATACAAGTCCGATTGCCCCGGCTTGATGAAGTTAATGCTCGCTTCTTTATCCCAAACATAATATCGTTCACCTAAAATTCCCATTAACATCAATGAGTAAACGGGATCGGTAAGAGAAAAGATACTGCCGCCATATTGAGTACGATTGGCGTTCTTATTCCACCAGCGTAGCTTAAGTACTGTCTTAACAACCCTAAAGTCAGTGCTAATGTGGGCTATTCGAATACCCGCTCCCCAAAAGGGAGGCCAAATATTAAGAGCAAATTTTACAATGTTGGGTTTATATATTTTTGCGAGTTGCTTATTCATAACAACATTCCATGTTCATATCAGAAACACCGTCACCTTGACTGGTCGTACCTCCACTATAAGTGAGATACTTCCAATTTACAAAACAGATTGTGATGTCAGTAAGTAACCCTTTGAAGTTCGTGGTTTATTGTTATGCCTGACTAAACTATAATGGTATTAATATTGAATTCTGTTAATTGCTGCAGATCATCAACAGGAAAGTATATGTCAGACAATAATCAAGCGCTAAAAGATGCAGGTCTTAAAGTGACCCTTCCACGGCTCAAAATTTTAGAAGTATTACAACAGCCAGACTGCCAACATATTAGTGCTGAAGATTTATATAAGAAGCTGATCGACCTAGGTGAAGAAATCGGTCTTGCAACCGTTTATCGAGTACTTAACCAATTCGATGACGCTGGCATTGTAACTCGTCACCACTTCGAAGGCGGCAAGTCTGTATTTGAACTTTCTACACAGCACCACCACGACCACCTTGTATGTTTAGATTGTGGCGAAGTGATCGAATTCTCTGATGACATCATCGAAGAAAGACAGAAAGAGATTGCTCAGCGTTACAACGTGCAACTAACAAACCACAGTTTGTACTTGTACGGCAAAAGCATTAACGGAGATTGCAAAGGCAATCCAGACGCGCATAAAGCGAAGTAGTAATACAGAACGCTGGCTTAGGCCGGCGTTTTTTATATAGGGCATCATAAAGTATCCATGAAAAGAATCCCGCTAGTTAAGGCTTTTACTTTAATTGAGATGTTGGTTGTTGTAGTGATTATTGCAGTGCTTGCTATTGTTGCCCTTCCCCGTTTTCTTAACATTCAAACCGATGGCCGTATCGCTCTGTTTGACGCTGCTCAATCTCAATTTCAAACTGCGATCACGTTTGCTCACAGTAAATGGCTAGTCAGCGGCGGCGGCAACGCTGAAATGAATGACATGCCAGGTTTTGGGGAAGACGGAGACGGCAATGCTCAATTGGACATAAATGACGTCGGCTACCCACTCGGCGTCGATAAAGGCAACCCTATGGGGCAGCCTTACAACATAGGTCAAGGTGACCAAGGGTGTGTGTCAATATGGAATGCCATTATGACAACCGACCTGACCGCTACTACAGACCCGAACCAGTCCAACAATTTTGATTTTATTACCCGCCGTCAAAACCATAGTTTTGTTGCCAAAGACGGTACTCCTCAAAACAAACTCGCGCTTTGCTACTTCATCTACACTGGAGTCGATTTCGACAGCGATCCTGGTAATGCAGGTTATGTTTTCTGGTATAACTCACGCACGGGTGAAGTAACCCAACAAGACCCTAATAATCCCTAAAACTCTGGCTCTAGTGCTTAAAACGCTAGTTGGTCACTAGAAACACCTTGGTAATCAAATTTAAGACACAAAAAAACCGGCCCTAAGCCGGTTTTTTATTGGGTCGTTTTTAACAAACTAAATACTCAAGCATTAAGCTTCAGTTTTACCCCATGTGTCACGTAGACCAACCGTGCGGTTGAAGACTAGTGCATCTGCTTTAGAGTCTTTCGAATCCACACAGAAGTAACCTGTACGTTCAAACTGGTACGCTTGCTCTGCCACACCTTCTGCTAAGCTAGGTTCAACAAAACCATTTAGCGTAACAAGTGATTCAGGGTTTAGCGTTGCAGCGAAGTCATCAGCAGCGGCTGGGTTTGGCACTGTGAATAGACGATCGTACAAACGAATCTCAGCAGGCAGTGCTTTATCAGCAGATACCCAGTGGATAACGCCTTTCACTTTGCGGCCATCTGCAGGGTTCTTACCCAATGTTTCATTGTCGTAAGAACAGAAGATAGTCGTAATGTTGCCTTCTGCATCTTTTTCGATACGTTCAGCTTTGATCACGTAAGCACCACGCAGGCGAACTTCTTTACCTAGAACCAAACGCTTGTACTTTTTGTTTGCTTCTTCACGGAAGTCATCACGCTCAATCCAAACTTCACGTGTAAATGGTACTTCACGAGTGCCCATTTCTGGCTTGTTTGGGTGATTTGCAACCGTTAACGTTTCTACTGTATCTGCTTCGTAGTTTTCGATAACGATCTTAACTGGATCCAGAACAGCCATTGCACGAGGTGCATTTTCGTTCAGATCATCACGGATGCAAGATTCAAGTGAACCGAACTCAATCATGTTCTCTTGCTTAGTTACACCAATACGCTTACAGAATTCACGAATCGAGCTTGAAGTAAAACCACGACGACGTAGGCCAGAAATAGTAGGCATGCGTGGGTCATCCCAACCTTGAACTAGGTTTTCAACCACAAGTTGGTTCAGCTTACGCTTAGACATCACTGTATATTCAAGATTCAGGCGGCTAAACTCGTACTGACGAGGTTGGCAGTCAATCGTGATGTTATCTAGAACCCAATCGTACAAACGACGGTTATCTTGGAATTCAAGCGTACAGATAGAGTGCGTAATACCTTCCAGCGCATCAGAGATACAGTGAGTAAAGTCGTACATTGGGTAAATGCACCACTTGTCAGCCGTTTGATGGTGGTGAGCAAAACGAACACGGTAGATAACAGGATCGCGCATAACCATGAACGAAGAGCTCATGTCGATCTTAGCACGTAGACACGCTTTACCTTCTTCGAAGCCACCGTCACGCATTTTTTCAAACAACGCTAGGTTCTCTTCTGGGCTGCGGTCACGGTATGGGCTCGCTTTACCTGGCTCTTTTAGCGTGCCACGGTACTCACGGATTTGATCAGGACTTAGCTCGTCAACATACGCTAAGCCTTTATTAATTAATTCCACAGCATAAGCGTAAAGCGTATCGAAGTAGTTTGATGAGTAGCAAATATCACCAGACCATTCGAAGCCTAACCAGCTTACATCATTCTTAATTGACTCAACGTATTCAACGTCTTCTTTTTCAGGGTTTGTATCATCGAAACGAAGATTACATTGTCCCTGGTAGTCCTGAGCAATACCAAAGTTCAAGCAAATAGATTTAGCGTGACCAATGTGCAGGTAGCCATTTGGCTCCGGCGGGAAACGAGTATGCACGCTACTGTGTGTACCATCCGCTAAATCTTTATCAATAATTTGGCGAATGAAATTCGATGGACGAGCCTCAGCTTCACTCATCTATAGCACCTCTATGTATTAGTATTGTCAGAGAAAGTTATCTTTCGTCCCCAAGAAAACGGTCGCTTATGGCGCCAGTCAAAGATAGAAAGATCATTGTTGCTAATCATCCACAATTCTTAGCCTTTGCACAATAAGAACCGTCCGTTAATTGCGATTATTTCTGCTATTCGATGAAGAATAGAACGAACCGTGTTCGCTGGTCTTAAACTGCAGGCACAAAAAAGCCTCCCGTGTGGGAGGCTTTCAATTTGACACTTACTTAAGAGTAACTTTACGTCTTAATTAAGTACTTCCCTTACTGTGGAAGTTTTACATCAGATAGGTCTTCGCCTGCACCAATAGCTTTCATTTCGCCAGCTACGATTTCAGCTAGTGGGCCTAGGATAACCTGTAGGTTGTTTTCACCTAGTTTAACCACACCTTTAGCACCAAGTTTCTTAAGAACAACTTCATCTGCAACAGAGCGGTCTTTAAGAGTTAGACGTAGACGAGTGATACAAGCGTCGATTGAAGTTAGGTTGTCGTGACCACCTAGAGCTTTCAGGTATTGACGTGCAAGGTCGCCCTTTGGTGCGTCGCCAGCAGGAGCTGCAACAGCTTCGTCATCATCTTCACGACCTGGCGATTTCAAGTTGAAAGCGCGGATTGCGAAAGAGAAAGTGAAGAAGTATAGAGCACCGAAGCCAAGACCGATTAGTAGTAGTACGAATGGTTTAGTTGCTAGACCCCAGTTCAATACGAAGTCGATAAGACCAGCAGAGAAACCGAAACCGTGCAGAGTACCAAACATGTTAGCAACTACTAGAGACAAACCTGTAAATACAGCGTGCATTGCGTATAGAGCAGGAGCTAGGAATACAAACATGAATTCTAGCGGCTCTGTGATACCTGTTAGGAATGAACAGAATGCAACTGAGAATAGTGCGCCACCAACTTGGCTACGTTTTTCAGCAGGAGCAGCTAGGTACATTGCAAGTGCAGCACCTGGTAGACCGAACATCATTACTGGGAAGAAACCGTTCATGAATACGCCAGCGCCTTTATCGCCGCCGAAGAAACGGTGTAGGTCGCCAGATTTAACTGTTTCAGTTACTTCTTTAACAGTTGCAACAATTTCTGGGTTAACTGAGTTAGCAAATTCAAATGTGTACTCTTGACCAACAACTAAAGTTTTAGCTAGTGCAGGGTCAACACAAAGTTGAGAGAAGCCTTCTGCAGCAACTACGATCTCTTGACAAGAGCCCATACCGAACCAGAAGTACGAGTTCAGTACATGGTGTAGACCTACTGGGATAAGTGCACGGTTAAGAGTACCGTAAACAAATTGACCGATAGCGCCAGACGTTGAAACTGCGTGAGCAAGTGCATCTAGACCAGATTGAACAGCAGGCCATACAACACCAAAGATTGCGCCAGCAACTAGAGCAAATAGACCAGCCATAATAGGAACTAGACGTTTGCCAGAGAAGAATGCTAGCCACTCTGGAAGACGAGTCGCGTGGAATGCATTGTAAGAGTGACCTGCGATGATACCTGCAAAGATACCGCCGAAGAATGACATATTTACACTAGCATCGATGTTTGTTGCGGTTGCTGTCAGAACAAAGTAAGCAACTGCACCAGCAAGACCTGCTGCGCCGTTACCGTCTTTAGAAAGACCAATAGCTATACCCAAACCAAACAATAATGGTAGTTGACTGAAGATTGCGTTACCAGCAGATGCCATGAATGCGATATCGAGTAAGTCTGGCTGACCCAGACGTAGCAGCAATGCCGCAATCGGAAGCGTTGCGATTGGTAGCATTAACGCCTTACCAAGCTTCTGCGCATATCCTAGAATATTCACCAGTTGTTTCCCCCTATAGGATTTTTTAGAATTCGTTTGAGAAACTTATTTTAGTCGCTCAATTTAGTCCTATTCAGTGTATTCAATTAATTTTGCTCCGCAAATTAAAACCTTACCATTTGTGATCCTAATCACCAGTTTTTACCAAATCCAGAGGTTTTTGCTAGCGAGATCATAAAACTTATTTTATCATTAAAAAAAACGAACATTTATGGATAAAATCCAAATCTAATCATTAGGCAAAAAGATGGTAACTCCGGGCTTATAGAGCACCGTGAATAATCATTATTGATGGACCTAAATGTATAATAAAAATCAATTGTTCATATGTTTTTCAACAACTTAAATCGCTTCTCATTTTGAAGCCGTTTGCCCATAAAAGATAAATCGTTACGTAAATGATGCTCGCAAACTAAGTCCGCATTTAGGTAACGAACGAATTTAAAAGATCTCACGAAATAAGGATTAGCTGACTATGTACGCGCTAAGTAACTGTAAAATTTACACTGGTAGTGATGTTCTAACCGATCATGCTGTTGTAATCGAAAACGAACTGATCAAAAAAGTCTGTCCTATCTCTGAATTGCCAGAAGGAATCGAGCTTCGCGACCTAGACGGAGCAAACCTAAGCCCAGGTTTCATTGACCTACAACTGAATGGTTGTGGCGGTGTAATGCTTAACGATGAGATCACTGCAGAAACCATGCAGATCATGCACAAAGCAAACCTGAAATCTGGCTGTACTAGCTTCCTACCAACGCTTATCACCTCTTCAGACGAAGATATGCGTGCGGTTATTACGGCAGCTCGTGAATACCATAACCAGTACCAAAACCAATCTTTAGGTCTGCACCTTGAAGGCCCTTACCTAAACGTTGCGAAAAAAGGCATCCATAGCGTCGATCACATTCGTAAATCTGACAACGAAATGATTGAGCTTATCTGTGAGAACCGTGACCTTGTTGCAAAAGTAACATTGGCTCCAGAGCTTAACGACCCTGAACACATCGAACGCCTGCACAAAGCTGGCGTTGTCGTTTCTATCGGCCACACCAACGCAACTTACGCAGAAGCGCGTCAAGGTTTCGAATCTGGTATCACGTTCGCCACTCACCTGTTCAATGCAATGACGCCGATGGTTGGTCGTGAGCCTGGCGTTGTTGGCGCGATTTACGATACTCCTGAGGTTTACGCTGGCATTATTGCCGACGGCTTCCACGTTGATTACGCAAACATCAGAATTGCGCATAAAATCAAGGGAGAAAAGTTGGTATTAGTGACGGATGCCACAGCTCCTGCAGGTGCTGACATGGAATACTTTATTTTTGTCGGTAAGAAAGTATATTACCGTGATGGTAAGTGTGTTGATGAAAACGGCACACTGGGCGGCTCAGCTCTGACTATGATTGAAGCAGTTCAGAATACAGTTGAGCACGCTGGTATCGCTTTAGACGAAGCTCTTCGCATGGCTACGCTATACCCAGCTACGGCTATCGGTGTAGAAAGCAAGCTAGGTCGAATCAAAAAAGGCATGGTTGCAAACCTAGCTGTATTTGACCGAGACTTTAACGTTAAAGCGACTGTTGTTAACGGACAATACGAGCACAATTAAGTATGAATGGCGGACAAATAGGTAACGTAGACTTAGTTAAACAACTAAACAGTGCGGCGGTATACCGACTTATAGACCAACAGGGGCCTATCAGTCGTATACAAGTGGCTGATGTAAGCCAACTCGCACCGGCAAGTGTTACAAAAATTACCCGCCAACTTTTAGAGCGCGGCCTAATTAAAGAGGTTGCGCAGCAAGCGTCTACTGGCGGTAGACGCGCTATCTCCCTAACCACAGAAGTAGAGCCTTTTCATTCTGTTGCTGTGCGTTTGGGTCGAGACTACATTCAAATAAGCCTGCATGACCTTGGTGGTCGTGAATTGGCTTTCCAACAGCAAGACCTGAATTATTCAGACCAATCAGACCTTACCCAAGGCTTGGTCAATAACCTCAAAGCTTTCATTGCTGAGCATCAACCAAAGATCGATCAACTGATTGCTATTGGTGTCACGCTTCCAGGCTTGGTTAACCCAACGACCGGTGTTGTTGAGTACATGCCGAATACCGACATCGATAACCTCGCATTAAGCGACATTATTCGCGATACATTCCATGTTGCTTGTTTTGTTGGTAACGATGTTCGTGGAATGGCGCTTGCTGAGCACTACTTCGGTGCAAGTAAAGATAGCCAAGATTCTATTTTGGTCAGTGTTCACCGTGGTACAGGTGCAGGCATTATCGTTAATGGTCAGGTTTTCCTAGGTCATAACCGTAATGTGGGTGAAATTGGTCATATCCAAATTGATCCGCTAGGCGAGCAATGCCAATGTGGTAACTTCGGCTGTCTTGAAACAGTAGCGGCAAACCCAGCTATCGTTGAACGCGTGCAGAAGCTGATTAAACAAGGCTATGAGTCTTCTTTAACAGAGCTTGAGCATATTACGATTCAAGACGTTTGTGACCACGCGATTAATGGTGATGAGCTAGCCAAGCAAAGCTTAGTTCGAGTAGGAAACCAGTTAGGTAAGGCTATCGCGATGACGATTAACTTATTTAACCCTCAAAAAGTTATCATTGCTGGTGATATTACCAAGGCACAAGAGATTGTTTTTCCTGCAATTAAGCGCAATGTAGAGAATCAGTCGTTAACGACTTTCCATAGCGGCCTGCCTATTGTAGCATCACAGATCGATAAACATCCTACGATGGGAGCTTTTGCTATGATTAAGCGCGCCATGCTTAACGGCGTGTTACTGCAGAAGCTTCTCGAAGACTAGAGAAAACAATTCTGATTTTCCGCGGGCCGTGTTTGTATAAACACGGCCCGTTTTTTTAAGCTAGGGAACTACAACAACAAGTTATGGAACTTATATTAATATCCACTGCGTTTATCGCAGGATTTATTGCTTTAAAGTGTCACCTTCCCCCATTAGTTGGTTTTTTGGTTGCAGGCTTTGGGCTTTTTGCCTTTGGCTTTGAAACCAATGACACCATCATTACTTTAGCTGACCTTGGTGTCACGCTGCTTCTATTTACTATCGGCTTAAAGCTCGATATCAAAACCCTACTCTCTAAAGAGATCTGGGCTGGCGCGACAATCCACAACCTTTTGTCCACTCTGTTTTTCGCCGTCGCCCTGTTTGGCTTTAAGTTCTTAGGTATTTCATCGCTAGCTGCCATGTCGGTAGAACAGATCGTTCTGCTCGGTTTTGCTCTTTCATTCTCTAGTACTGTATTTGCGGTTAAGACTCTGCAAGAGAAAGGCGAAATGAATGCGACCTACGGAACGTTAGCGATTGGTATCTTGGTCATGCAGGATATCTTCGCCGTAGTATTCTTAACGGCTTCTACGGGCAAAATACCTGAGTGGTATGCAATTGCTCTGTTTGCCCTACCCTTATTACGCCCACTGTTCTACAAAGTGCTCGATTGGGTTGGTCACGGTGAGATGCTGGTTCTTTCCGGCATCTTCTTCGCATTAGTCGTCGGTGCTGGTTTATTCCATTTGGTTGGTGTGAAACCAGATTTGGGGGCTCTTGTTCTAGGTATGTTACTTGCTGGTCACCCAAAAGCCTCAGAATTATCAAAGTCGCTGTTTAACCTTAAAGAACTTTTCCTTGTCTGTTTCTTCTTGAATATTGGTCTGTCAGAGCAACCAACCATTCAAGGCTTTATGCTCGCAATCTTGTTCTTGCTGATGCTGCCAGTGAAAGGTGTTCTCTACTTCTTGGTACTCAACCGCTTCAAGTTCCGTGTTCGAACGTCTCTACTTGCCTCGCTATCACTGTTTAACTATAGCGAGTTTGGCCTCATCGTTGGTGGTCTCGCCTTCAAGATGGGTTGGATGTCGGGTGATATCTTAGTTGCCGTTGCCATTGCAGTTTCACTGTCTTTTCTAATCGCTGCTCCTTTAAACCGAGCTGGTCATAAGCTTTATCAGCAGTCAGGTAAATGGCTAAAAGAGCATGCGTCAGAAAAGCTTCACCGACGTGATAAGCGAATTGACCCTGGTCGTGCCCAAGTGCTTATTCTAGGTATGGGCCGAATTGGTACCGGTGCTTATGACGAATTACGTACTCGCTATGGCAAGGTCAGCCTAGGTGTAGAAGTGCGTGAAGAAGCCGCGCACAACCACAGAAGCCAAGGCAGAAACGTGATTTCTGGCGACGCGACTGACCCAGATTTCTGGGAGCGAATTCTAGATACAGCAAACGTAAAGCTGGTGATTTTGGCAATGCCTCACCACCAAGGTAATCAAACCGCTTTAGAACAATTAAAGTCACGTAACTTTAAAGGCCAAATTGCGGCTATTGCTGAATATCCCGATCAACTCGAAACACTGAAAGAGAATGGCGTTGATGCGGCATTTAACATTTACAGCGAGGCTGGTAGTGGTTTTGCTCGCCACGTTTGCGAACAGTTAAATCCAAATATCAATAAAATCTAGTATTAGACAGTGTTCAACTAAACCTCTCAAAACTGCCTATTTTTCGCACTTTTGAGAGGTTTTTGTTTAAAAAACCAACCGCAATTAAACATCACACACCAAAAGCACATAAAAATTAGATAATTTCTAACAGAACACCCTTTATATTATTTTTTTGCTCACATCCGGTTGCTTTTTTTAGCCAGAATGGCAAATTGAATGCAGTTGATTTGGAAATTATTTAAGAGGAAGTTCTATGTGTTCAGTATTTGGCATTCTCGACATTAAAAGTGATGCCGCAACACTTCGCCCTATTGCTTTAGAAATGTCTAAGAAGCTTCGTCACCGTGGTCCAGACTGGTCTGGTATCTATGCTGGTGAAAAAGCAATCCTTGCTCATGAACGTCTTGCTATTGTTGGCTTGAACAGTGGTGCTCAACCACTATACAGTCAAGACAAAAAGCACATTCTTGCAGTAAACGGTGAAATTTATAACCACAAAGAACTTCGTGCACGCTATGAAGATAAGTACCAGTTCCAGACTGATTCTGACTGTGAAGTTATCCTAGCGCTATACCAAGAGATGGGTGCAGACCTTCTAGAAGAGCTTAACGGTATTTTCGCATTCGTTTTATACGACGAAGAGAAAGACGAATACCTAGTGGGCCGCGACCATATTGGTATCATCCCGCTTTACCAAGGTTACGATGAGCACGGCAACTACTACGTGGCTTCAGAGATGAAAGCATTGGTTGAAGTATGTAAGACGATCAGTGAATTCCCTCCAGGTAGCTTCTACTCTTCGAAAGATGCTGAACCTCAACGCTACTACATCCGCGATTGGAACGAGTACGCTGCGGTACAAGGCAACAGCACAAGCAAAGAAGAACTGACTGAAGCGCTAGAAGCAGCCGTTAAACGTCAACTAATGACTGACGTTCCTTACGGTGTACTTCTATCTGGTGGCCTGGATTCATCAATTACTTCAGCAGTTGCAAAACGCTTTGCGGCAATGCGTATCGAAGATGATGAGCAATCTGAAGCTTGGTGGCCACAACTGCACTCGTTCGCTGTTGGTCTTGAAGGCGCACCAGACCTTATCGCTGCTCGTGAAGTTGCGGACAAGATCGGAACTGTGCACCATGAGATGACTTACACTATTCAGGAAGGCCTAGACGCAATCCGTGACGTTATCTACCATATCGAAACTTACGATGTAACGACGATTCGTGCATCAACGCCAATGTACTTGCTGGCTCGTAAGATCAAAGCGATGGGCATCAAGATGGTACTTTCAGGTGAAGGTGCTGATGAAATCTTTGGTGGTTACCTGTACTTCCATAAAGCGCCAAACGCGAAAGAGTTCCACGAAGAGACAGTACGTAAACTGCTTGCTCTAAGCATGTTCGACTGTGCTCGTGCAAACAAATCGCTAGCGGCATGGGGTGTTGAAGGCCGTGTACCATTCTTGGATAAAGAGTTCATCGATGTCGCAATGCGTCTGAACCCTGAAGATAAGATGTGCGGTAACGGTAAGATGGAGAAACACATCCTGCGTGAGTGTTTTGAAGACTACCTACCAGATTCAATCGCATGGCGTCAAAAAGAGCAGTTCTCTGATGGTGTTGGCTACGATTGGATTGATACATTGAAAGCAACGGCTGAAGCAAAAGTAACGGATCAACAAATGGAAGCTGCTAAGTTCCGTTTCCCTTACAACACGCCAACAACCAAAGAAGGTTATGCTTACCGTGAAATCTTTGAGGAGCTATTCCCTCTAGAATCTGCGGCAGAGTGTGTACCTGGTGGTCCTTCAGTTGCTTGTTCATCAGCGAAAGCGATTGAGTGGGATGAGTCATTCAAAAACTGTGTCGACCCATCAGGCCGTGCAGTACAAGCCGTTCACAACGATGCTTACAACGCTTAGAGCGTTTTGAACAAATCCTAAAGACTAAAAAAGGCGCATTATGCGCCTTTTGTTTTAAGCCTATTTTTATTACTGCAGTTATGCGCGAGCTTGTAGTGCTTCGTTCTCAATACTGATTGGAACGACTTGGCTGATCATTTTCACCAGCATAATCGATCGAGCCTCACCGTCTTTCTGATCGAAAATAGCTTCAACCCCAGCAAATTGGCCACTTTGAATCTTAACTACCTGTCCAGATTCAAACTCAACACAACAATCTTCCACTTCGTTACTGCAGCACTTCTCAAACTCTTTAAGTTCAAACACCAAGTCTCCTTGGACCTCGTGCGGCAGTGAACCGAACTTAATAAAGTCCACAACGCCACGTGTTGAACGAACGGTCGTGAAGCTAGGACCTTGCTCATAGTCGAAGCGAACAAAGATGTAAGACGGAAACAGCGGTTCTTTGACCTGCTTTTCTTTCCCTCTCACCACCTTTTCGACTTCTATTTGAGGGTAAAAGCACTCTACCCCCTGATTCTCTAAGTGCTGCTGAGCGCGTTTTTGATCACCACGCTTACAGTAAAGCAAATACCAACGTTTCATTTGACTAGCCATTTTATATTTTTAGATATTTTACCACATGCCTAAAACGGTTAAATCACTATTAATAAAATGAATCGTTGCTAACGAAAAATAATGCGTAGCAGACCAATTTATCAACAAAAAGTTATAGGTGTCGGAGTGGTTAAGCATTGTACAGAGATCATTTAGAGATCAAAAGACTCATTGTTGTAAGCATATGTATGCCCCACCTAATGCGCATGCCACTCCCTTAAAACTCAAAATGATACACCAGAGCAATATATCTAAAGATTTTAATTCAACACAACTTTAATAAAGGTTATTAACCAACCAACTCAAATCTGGAAAATTAGTTTGCAGCACATCCAAAATGGGCAACATTAAAAATAAAGATATTTAATATCAACATCTTAGTTAAACCAAGTTGTCGTGACCATAAAATAAGCCTATTGCAGACTTTTATCCCACTGTGTATACATGAATGACTATAAAATCTTTTAATACCTAAAATTAGTAAAACTTATGCCAAGCAACCACAACATCTTTGGCCACCCTAGAGGCCTATTTCTACTTTTTAGCACAGAGCTATGGGAACGTTTCTCTTACTATGCGATGCGTGCCATCCTTGTCTTATTTTTGACTGACACTACCCTCAACGGTGGACTGGGTTGGTCAACGAAAGACGCACTCGATCTCTACGGTATTTACACCGGCTTAGTCTACATCACACCATTAATTGGTGGCTGGATTGCCGATAACTACCTAGGTCAGCGTAAATCAATTATGATTGGCGGTGTATTGATGGCACTTGGCCAATTTACAATGGCTCTACCTAACGGCTTCATCGGTTTAGACCAAGTGAACGCGCTGTACCTTGGTTTAGCACTGCTAATCAGTGGTAACGGTATGTTTAAGCCGAACATCTCAACCATGGTTGGCGACCTATACCAAGAAGGCGATAACCGCCGTGACGGTGCTTTCACCATTTTCTACATGGGCATCAACTTAGGTGCGCTGCTTGGTGGCTTAATTTCAGGTGCTGCTGTCGATTCATTCGGTTGGAAAGCAGGTTTCCTAGCCGCTGGTATTGGTATGGTTATTAGCTTGATCATGCAAGTGACAATGGCTCAGTCTTGGTTGGGCAACATCGGTTCTGTACCTGCTGCTGCAAGAGCGAAAGCACTAAACAAATCTAAAGAAAAAGCGCCACTGACCAAAGAAGAGTTCGACAGACTAAAAGTGATTCTTATCATGGGTCTGTTCGTGATTGTTTTCTGGGCGGGCTTTGAACAAGCTGGCGGCCTAATGAACATCTACACTCAACAATATACTGACCGTATGATTGGTGGCTTTGAAGTTCCTGCTGCGTGGTTCCAATCTTTGAACCCATTCTTCATCATTACACTTGCTCCAATCATTGCTGCGTTCTGGGTGAAACTGGGTAAGCGTGAACCCAACTCTCCTGTTAAGTTTGCAATGGCATTGTTCTTCTTAGCACTGGGCTTTGTGTGCATGATGGGCGCGGTAATGGAGCAAGGTGGTGACCTATCCGTGAAAACATCAATGCTATGGCTAGTCGGTGCTTTCTTCTTCCATACCCTTGGTGAGCTTTGTCTATCGCCTATTGGCCTGTCGTTGGTCACTAAGTTAGCTCCGCTTCGCCTAGCATCATTGATGATGGGGGCATGGTTTGGCTTCAATGCGGTGGCAAACTACGTGGCAGGCCTGGTCGGTTCTCACGTTGGTGAGCTTGGTGCTATGTCAATCTTCAGTGGTATTGCTATCACAGCAACGGTGAGTGCCATATTACTGCTGCTTTGTGCTGGTAAGCTTGTATCATGGATGCATGGTGTAGAAACCAACATGACGCTTGAAGCAGAACCAAAAGCTGAGACAGCAGAAACGTCGGTGGCTTAATATCTAGATCCATTTCAAGAAGAAACATCAAGATCAAAAAGGGCTGCTCAATGA
>NZ_JBFRTQ010000106.1:38994-53276 GCF_041474195.1 Vibrio sp. 10N.222.52.C3
GCTCAATGAGCAGCCCTTTTGTTATCTATTCAATCGACACATCAATTAGCGATGAAGCGCTACCAGTTCAGCCATCATGTCGATATGTGAGTCTCTATCGTTAAGACACATAATGTAGCTAAAGTCTGAGCCACCAGCTTCGATGAAAGTCTCTTTACACTGGTCTGAAATCTCTTCCAATGTTTCCAAGCAATCCACCGAGAATGCAGGCGCCATGATATCGATCTTCTTGATGCCTTTACTCGGCAGTGACTCAAGTGTCTCGTCAGTGTATGGCTTCAACCACTCTTCTCGACCAAATCGCGATTGGTATGTCATGGTGATATCGTCCGCTAACAAACCTAACTCTGCCGCAAGCAGCTTTGTTGTCGCTTCACAATGCTGAGGGTAGATATCGCCTTCATCAGCCAGTCGCTTCGGAATACCGTGGAAAGAACACACTAAATGATCGGCTCTGCCATTTTTATCCCAATGACTGCGGACGCTTTCAGCCAATGCTTTTGCATAGCTTGGGTGCGCGTAGTAGTCGCGAATAAAGCGATAGCTCGGGATAACTGGCATCTGCTTAAAGGCTTTGGTCAAACCATCAGAAACCGCCGCTGTGGTTGTGCCAGAGTACTGCGGATACAGAGGCAGTACGATGATGTCCTCAACGCCCTGCTCCATCAGTTGCTCAACACCAGTCTTTAGGCTTGGGTTGCCATAGGTCATACCCAGTGCAACAGGCATCTCTAGTTTTTTCTGGAGCTTTTCAGCTTGTCTTTGAGAGTACACAAGCAGTGGTGAGCCCTCATCCATCCAGACAGACTGATACAGCTTAGCAACTTTAGGCGAGCGAATCGGTAAAATCACGCCATGTAATATAGGACACCAAAGCCAACGCGTTAGGTTTACAACTCGCTTGTCGTGTAAGAATTCACTCAAAAATCGACGAACGCCAGCGGGGGTCGCCGCATCTGGCGTTCCTAAGTTCACCAGTAAAACGCCCTGCTTTTTATTATTTTCCATAGATACCTGAGACCAATATGTGATTTTCTGGAAAGTAATATACTAATCTGCATAAGTTTAATATCATTGCGCCTCAATGAAAGTCTGAATAATCATTCTTCATATGAGATACACAACATCCACTCTCAATTGCTAGCCACTGCCGTCGGGTCTGAACCGTTCTGAATCATGTGCAATCAAGTTATATAGATTGGTATCGTACTAAAAATTGAAACAAAAAAAGCGACCCTTAAGGTCGCTTCCAATATATCAAATTCTAAAACTGGCTGTTAGCCAATTATGCTAGTGCTTTCTCAAGTTCTGCACTAACTTCAGCAACTTGCTTAGTACCGTCAAACTTAAGGTACTGAGTGTTACCTGCTTCAGCTTCTTTACCGTAGTAAGAGATTAGCGGAGCTGTTTGATCGTGGTATACACCTAGACGTGCACGAACTGTTTCTTCTTTGTCGTCATCACGTACCACTAGGTCTTCACCCGTTACGTCATCTTTACCTTCTTCTTTAGGCGGATTGTACACAGTGTGGTATGTACGACCAGAAGGAAGGTGAGCACGACGACCAGCCATACGCTCAACAATCACATCGTCAGCTACGTCAAATTCAACAACGTAATCAACAGCGATGCCCATTTCTTTTAGGCCATCAGCTTGTGGGATTGTGCGTGGGAAACCGTCTAGTAGGAAACCTTTCTCACAGTCATCTTGAGCGATACGCTCTTTGATAAGACCAAGGATAATTTCATCAGAAACTAGCTGACCAGCGTCGATTACTGATTTTGCTTGCTTACCAAGCTCAGTACCCGCTTTGATAGCAGCACGTAGCATGTCACCAGTTGAAATTTGA
Organism: Vibrio sp. 10N.222.52.C3; assembly: GCF_041474195.1. NCBI lineage: Bacteria > Pseudomonadati > Pseudomonadota > Gammaproteobacteria > Vibrionales > Vibrionaceae > Vibrio > Vibrio sp. 10N.222.52.C3. The sequence goes on from NZ_JBFRTQ010000106.1 coordinate 40,845, forward strand.
GGGATACCAAATTTGTTCATGATGAAGTTAGCTTGAGTACCTTTACCCGCGCCAGGAGCACCTAGAAGAATGATGCGCATGTTTAATCCTCTTATAAAATTATGATTTATACCGAAGCTCACTATCCCTCCATTCTTGCTCATTTTTAGGATGAACAGAAAGCGTTAAGTAACCATTGAGGCTAAGCAAAACTGTGAACAGAAGCAAAACGGTAAGTTTCGGTATAACGTTTAAAAATCATACAACTGGAGATAGTAGCTTCCTAGCCCCAGCTGATTAGGTCGAGCATTCTATCACATTAATATTCAATTTGGCTGAATTTACGACTAAAGAATGCATCGACAACATTTGTTGTGACGATAACGGTGACGTTGACCACGTTAGGTCAATTTTCAACGACGTTCATAAAAAAAAGCCCGCATTTGCGAGCTTTTTATTGTAATTGTTGGCTTAACCTAAAGTCGAAAGACTAACGCTTTGTTAGTAGCTCGTTGATTGCACCCAAGAATTGTGACGGATCTTCCATTGAGCCCTTTTCAGCCAGCATCGCTTGACCAAGTAGCAACTCAACCCAACGACCAAACGCTTGCTCGTCTGCTTCGTCAGCCATCTGTTTAACCAGTGCGTGCTCAGGGTTAATCTCGAAGATGTACTTCACTTCCGGTGCCGCTTGACCCGCAGCTTCAAGAAGCTTCGCCATTTGCGTGCCCATTTCGAAGTCGTCAGTCACAACAACCGCAGGTGTCGTTGCTAGCTTGAAGGTCGTACGAACTTCTTTAACACGACCACCTAGGTAAGATTGAGTACGCTCAACAACAGATTTGAACTCTTCTTCTGTCTCTTTTTGCTTCTCTTTCTCTTCTTCACCTTCAAACTTGCTTAGGTCTAAGCCTGCTTTAGTGATCGATTGGAACTGTTTACCGTCGAAGTCAGTCAGGTAGTTCATTACGTACTCATCAATACGATCGTACATTAGAACCACTTCAATACCTTTAGCTTTGAACTGCTCCAAGTGTGGGCTGTTCTTAGCGGCAGCGTAGCTATCTGCTGTCAGGTAGTAAATCTTATCTTGGCCTTCTTTCATGCGCTCAACGTAAGATTCTAGGCTGATGGTTTGTTCAGCAGAATCCACTTCCGTTGACGAGAAACGAAGTAGACCAGCGATCTTCTCTTTGTTCGCCATATCTTCAGCCGGGCCTTCTTTCAATACTAGGCCGAACTCTTTCCAAAACTCTAGGTACTTATCATTGTCATTCTTCGCCATGCGCTCAAGCATAGTCAGTACACGCTTGGTACATGCGCCACGAAGAGACTGAGTTACCTTGTTGTCTTGCAGGATTTCACGAGACACGTTCAATGGCAGATCGTTTGAGTCAATCAAGCCACGAACGAAACGCATGTAAGATGGCATGAACTGCTCTGCGTCATCCATGATGAATACACGCTGCACGTAAAGTTTCAAGCCACTCTTGTGGTCACGGTTCATCATGTCCCAAGGTGCTTTCGCTGGGATGTAAAGCAGGCTTGTGTAATCGTTCTTACCTTCAACCTTGTTGTGGCTCCAGGTTAGTGGATCAGCAAAGTCGTGAGATACGTGCTTGTAAAACTCTTGGTACTCTTCTTTCTCGATATCAGATTTGTTGCGAGTCCAAAGCGCTTGCGCCTTATTGATCTGTTCCCAATGTTTCTCTTCGGTGTCTTTACCTTCGTCATCTTTCACTGCTGTGAAGATAGAAACAGGAATACCGATGTGGTCAGAATATTTACCAATCACTTCACGCAGACGCCACTCATTTAAGAACTCTTTACCGTCTTCACGCATGTGCAGAACGATGTCAGTACCACGAGACTCTTTAGTGATGTCTTCGATTGTGTAATCGCCTTCACCTGCAGAGTGCCACTGAACAGCTTCATTGTTCGGCAGGCCAGCTGCACGTGTGCGAACCGTTACCGCGTCTGCGACGATGAATGCAGAATAGAAACCCACACCAAATTGACCAATCAGTTGAGAGTCTTTGCTTTGGTCTTCAGACAGCTTTGAGAAAAAATCTGCAGTGCCTGACTTAGCAATCGTACCTAAATGCTCAATAACGTTGTCGCGGCTCATACCGATACCGTTATCAGAAATGGTTAACGTGTTTGCTTCCGCGTTGAAAGAAAGTTTTACACCTAGATCTGCATCACCTTGGTAAAGGTCACCGTTCGATAGAGCTTGAAAACGAAGCTTATCAGCCGCGTCAGATGCGTTAGAGATCAGCTCACGTAGAAAGATTTCTTTATTTGAATACAGTGAGTGAATCATTAGATGAAGTAGTTGTTTTACTTCAGATTGAAAGCCACGAGTCTCTTTATTTTGCGTTGCCGTTTCGCTCATTTTTACTCCAAAACATCTATACTTTATGTTGAATAATCATAGGGGCGTAACACTTGATGCCACTCTTCTGTTCATTAACATGAGGATGACAAATGTAAATTCAAGGTCAAAAATCATAAAAACACTGTTTTTTTTATCTGTTTTTATTATCCTTGAGCCTGATAAATATAAAAGAACATAAAATAAGCCATGATTTGGTGAAGAATTAACGGAACTTCACCTGAGATTTGTCTATTTCGCCCCCCAAAACAATCCAAAATAGAAGAATTCAATGAGTAATATCGGCACAAAGTTTATTCTCGCACAACGGTTCGTATTCGACCCAAACAGCAATTCACTTGTCGATCAAATGAGCGACGGTGAAGTCGTACGTCTTGGTAGCAATGAAAGCCGTATTCTCTTGATGCTGTCAGAAAGGCCTAATGAAGTTATCACTCGTAATGAATTGCATGAGTATGTTTGGCGAGACCAAGGCTTTGAGGTGGATGACTCAAGCTTAACGCAAGCCGTATCGACTCTGAGAAAGATGCTCAAAGACTCGACTAAATCTCCTGAATTCGTAAAGACAGTACCGAAGCGCGGTTACCAATTTATTGCGACCGTTGAGCGCTCTGCGCCACTGTCATCAAATGATCAGCCAGTAGCCGCTGAAATTGCAGAAAATGACGTTGAACCTATCCTAACGTTTGCAACGCCTGCAGCGACTGAACAAGCAATCACTGACACATTTGAACCTGAGCCAATTACAAAAGTTCAACAAACTAAAGTGGCAGTAGAACCAGCAACCGCTCCTGTTGTAGCTCCGGCTAAAAGCACCAATAAATGGTTAACATTTTGGTTACTGCTTGCCGCTTTCATCATGCCGATTCTCGTTTTAACGTTTACTACCCCGGTGGAGTCCGAGTTCACGGTTTTGACTGAAGTGGATGGTGTAAAGGTTCAATCACCTGTTAACCACCCAGACCTCAGCAGTTGGCTGCCAGCAATAGAAAAGTGTGTATTAAGTTACAACACGAGTCACACTGGTGTGTTAAAGCCGGCTGAAGTGATCGCTACAGGAGGACAAACCAATAACCTTGCCCTCAATTACATTCACCCGCAAGATTACTCGAGCGAAAATGTAACCCTAAGAATTTACGCAAACCAGTCGGATGTAAACGACATTTGTAACGGTGGTAAGTAACATGAAATTAAAAGTATCGATTATCTTACTGGTTCTATCGGCATTTTTGAGTGGTTGGCTATATTGGAGCAGCAATGCAAAAGTAGAGCGCTTGCTCACTCAGCATGAATGGCAGTCGAGAATGGTGACGCTGATTAGCGATAACAAGCAAGCTGACTCAATCGGCCCACTTCGTAGAGTTGAACTATCATCGAATGCGAAATACCTACCAAATGGTACATATTTAAGAATGTCAGTGGTTAGACTTTACGGTAATCAAACTGAGCCTGCGAATGTCATCAACATCTCTGAAACGGGTCAGTGGGATATTAACGATAACTACTTACTGGTTTCGCCAACGGAGTTTAAAGATGTGACCTCGGCTCAGCGCCAAGACTTTTCAGAAGAACAGCTAGAGCTGATCACTCAAGTCATTAAGATGGACGCAGAGCAAAGCCGCCGCATAGATATTGTTAACCCGAAGGCACTGCTACTGACTAGCTTAAATCATGGTTCTACCGTATTGTTTTCAAACTAAGATTGGATCGCTATTTACTGTTTATGAATAGCTGAATACCATGAAACGGTAAACCAATAGAAAAAAGGGGCATGAAGCCCCTTTTTTGTTAGCCGTTGGTATCAAATTACGGATGTAGCATTTTAAGGATTAACCATGAAAACGGAACAACCTAATCTGGCGCCAGCGAAAGAGACAGCAACAAAAGCCACAATCGCGATACACTATTGCCGTCAATGCAATTGGATGCTTCGCTCTAGTTGGTTATGCCAAGAGCTACTGCATACCTTCAGCGAAGAAATTGAACAAGTGAGCTTACACCCAGACACAGGAGGCAGGTTCGAAATCTTTTGTAATGGTGTGCAGATTTGGGAAAGAAAAGCAGATGACGGTTTTCCAGAGGCGAAAGTTCTGAAGCAAAGAGTACGAAACATCATTGCTCCAGACAGAGATCTCGGCCACGTGGACTCAAAATAAGCCTTTCACAGCCGATCCAATGATTTAAAGCTGACCACTCACGAGAACATCACCTTCAAGGCTAATGACTTTGAAGGTATTGTTTTCATAGATGCCATAGCTTGCCGCGTGTCCCTCTCGTGGGAATGTCACCGAGCTAGGGTTAAAGATAAAGATGTCATCTTGGTATTCGGCGACAGGAATATGGGTATGACCGTGTGCAATGATATCGCCCGCCTTCAACGCAGGGCGTTTATTGGTGTTGTACAAATGGCCATGCGTTAGGAAGATACGCTGGCCTGATTCTAATAGCACCCACGAGTAATCCATCATCATTGGAAAAGACAACAACATCTGATCCACTTCGCTATCGCAGTTACCACGAACGGCAATGATCTCTTGAGAAAACGCATTCAACTTATCTGCAACCGCCGGCGGGTTGTATCCTTCTGGAATCGGATTTCTTGGTCCATGATTCAGAATGTCACCCAATAGAACTAAATATTGCGCACCAGATGCTTGGTAGAGTTCTAATACCTTTTCTGTTGCTGGCAGCGAACCGTGTAGGTCTGAAGCAAAAAATAATTTCACACGTACTTCTCCATAAAATTTATGAGCCTATTGTACGTATCTAAATGCTACACGTCATCTCTCGCCATACCATTGATCACGATATTATTGTAACTAACCATACCGACTATCTTGTTATCACGAACTACTGGCGCACGACTGATACCAAAGCGTTCAAACAGGCGAGCGCAATACTTTACGTTCATCTCAGCAGACACGCTTAGCGCTGGCTTGGTCATGATCTCATAAACATTGGTTCGCTTTGGAGATCGGTTCTTAGCCAGTACTTTCTTGGCAATGTCATTCATCAATACGATGCCGTATTCGTCATCTTCGTGGCGTTTATCGACAATGATTGCCTTCACTTTGTGCTTTTTAGCCATCTCTATCGCTTCTAACACCGTGGTTAGCCCATCGATAATCACATACGTATTGGCCATGACATCGCCTACTCGGATCTTTTCACTGGTACTCATAGCTCATCCTCCACAACCTTTGTTAACGTCTCGACTTGATGCGCAACCCCGACTGCGTCTTCGATATCGATCTGCACCGCTATACCTTGTCCTGACTCCTGGTCAAACTCACCGACTTCGCCAATAGTTTCAAGAATATGCCTCGCTAAGTGTTCCTCAACCACAAACAGCAACACATCTTTTTGTACCTCTAGCGTTAGGCCAAAGAAGGTGGTTTTTTGGTTTAAGCCTTGCCCTCTGGCGTTGTTAATCACCGTTGCTCCAGTCGCGCCCGCATCACGCGCGGCATCGAGCACAGTGTCGGTCTTGCTCTCTTCTACAAACGCTAAGATAAGTTTAAAGCGCATCTTTGCTCTCCTTAGAGGTGTGTAAACGGTTTAACCATTGTGTTATTTGGGCATAGCCCATCACTGAAATGATGGGAAATAAGCTGGCAAAGGCGATCAACCCAAAGCCATCAATAACAGGGTTTCTTCCTGGTACGGTTGAAGCGAGTCCAAGCCCGAGCGCCGTCACTAAAGGGACTGTCACCGTTGATGTAGTGACGCCACCCGAATCGTAGGCCAATGGAATAATGAGTTTTGGGGCGTAAAAGGTTTGAATGACCACGACGACATAACCAAAAATGATGTAGTAGTGGATCGGGTCACCCGCAACGATACGGTAGCTGCCCAGTGAGATACCGATAGCAACGCCCAATGCCACGGCGATCCTCAGCCCATTGACGCTGATACTGCCACCGGAAACTTGGTTCGCCTTAATCGCTACAGCAATCAAAGAGGGCTCGGCTATCGTGGTGCTGAAACCAATACAAAACGCGAAAAGATAGACCCAGTAATAATCAAACCAAGCCAAAGCAAGACCAGAACTGATCTTAAACTCAGTCAAAAAACTTGGCTCGGTGAGTTGCATTGCCATCGTCTCCCCTAGAGGGAATAACGCGAGTTCCAATCCCATCAAAAAGAGTGATAAGCCAAGAATGACGTAGAAGAAACCGATCAGCACTTTGGCTAGGTTATTGACTGGCTTTCGTAATACCGCCAACTGAAAACCGAAGATGATGATCGCAATCGGGATCACATCCATCACAGTGCCGAGAAAGGTGTCGATAAATTGTTGAACACTGATCATGTCACCACCATCCCGTACACCATGACAAACATCATCGGCAGCAACGAAGCAAACGCGATCAACCCAAAACCATCTATCATCGGATTACGCCCTTTAATTGCCGAGGCTAAACCCACCCCTAACGCAGTTACTAATGGGACGGTGATCGTCGATGTCGTTACTCCACCAGAGTCATACGCAATTCCAATGATGTTTTCCGGAGCAAATGCAGTGAGCACGACCACTCCAATATATCCACCGATGATCATGTACTGGATTGGCCAACCTTTTAAGATTCTCAGCACACCGAGTAAAATAGCGATACCGACTGACAGTGCCACAGTAAAGCGCAGGCCATTGGCATACTGCTCCATTTCATCTAACGTATTGGGGATTACACCTCCCTCAGCTGCCACTTCTGCGGCTTCGGCAGCGACTGCGGTTAACGCTGGCTCGGCTATGGTGGTACCAAAACCCAAACAAAAAGCGAAGATCAATAACCAGAACACACTCCCCTTTCTGGCAAATGCTTGAGCCATCGATTCGCCAATTGGAAACAACCCCATTTCAAGGCCAAAGATAAAGAAAGTGAGTCCAAAAACGACGAGCACTAAGCCAGTCAGAATAGATAAAAGATGAGGAAGTGGCTCTTGTAAGACAGCAAGCTGGAAGAAAGCGATTACCGCCACGATTGGCAATAGATCCCTCAGGCTACCTAACATGGATCGAAACAAAGCAAGCACCGCCGTCATCGCAATTCCTTGTCGCTGATTATGAATTAATAATAATCATGGCAAATCCTTATCATTGCTTATGTGACAAATATTACGCAGTTGGTAACATATCCGAGTAAAGTGCATAAGTGTGATGACGGTACACATCCTGACTTGATGAATTTAATTTCACTCCTTTGTAAATTGGAAAAGGCGTAATTTGGGCATCACACGATTGAAACCTTATGATCGTTATAGTGATTTTTTCGTATTGATTGGCGACTAAAAACAAGCCATGTCTATAATTATGTTTAATAGGGAGATTGGTATGAAGATATTGTTAACGGGTGGTACTGGATTTATTGGCTCTGAATTGGTCAAGAGTTGGAACACTGACGACGTGACATTGCTGACGCGGAGTCCTGAAAATGCGAAGCAAAACCTAAATCACCTCAACCAGAACAACCTTCATTACATTCAATCCCTTGATGAGCTCAGTGATCTCAATGACTTTGATGTGGTGGTCAACCTCGCGGGTGAACCGATTGCCGATAAGCGTTGGAGTACAGAGCAAAAAGAGAGGATCTGTAACAGTCGCTGGCACATCACTGAAAAGCTGGTCGAATTAATTCATGCCAGTAACAACCCGCCACACGCTTTTATTAGCGGTTCAGCCGTCGGCTACTATGGCGATCAACAGCAGCACCCATTTGACGAGTCACTGCAAGTAGAAGATGAAAGCTTTCCTCATAAAGTCTGTGCCCACTGGGAAGAGATAGCCAAGAGAGCACAATCAGAAAGCACACGCGTGATACTACTGCGAACAGGGGTTGTACTTGGCGAGAATGGCGGCGCACTCAAGAAGATGCTATTGCCTTATAAACTCGGCGTCGGTGGTCCACTAGGTTCAGGTGACCAGTACATGCCATGGATTCACATTCTCGATATGGTGAGAGCCATCAATCACTTGTTGTCTATCCCTCACGCTCAAGGGGAATTCAATATGTGTGCCCCTCACCCTGTGACCAACAAACTGTTCAGCAGCACGTTAGCGAAACAATTAGGCCGACCGCATTTCTTATTCACGCCGAAATGGGCAATGTCGATTCTCATGGGGGAATCATCTTGTTTGCTATTTGACAGCATTCGCTCCAAGCCGAAGAAACTCACTGAGATGGGATTCATCTTTAGTTACTCAAGAATCGAGCCAGCACTAAAAAACTTGTTACAACATCAAGACTAATTCTTTACCCTAGAGCGATAGAGACTCTAATAAAGGATTAAGTGTGAACAAGTCGATTCTGATTACCGGTTGCTCAACAGGTATTGGCTATACATGTGCTCATGCACTTCAAAAGCGTGGTTTTCATGTCATTGCATCTTGTCGTGATCCACAAGATGTTCAACGCCTTCAAGATGAAGGCCTCACCTGTATTCAATTAGATCTTTCCAACCAAGAAAGTATTGAGCATGGCGCCAAGCTTGCTATTGATCTCGCACCTATTGGATTGTATGGATTATTCAATAACGGTGCTTACGGTCAAGCAGGGGCACTAGAAGACTTACCGACCCAAGGACTCAGAGAACAATTCGAAACCAACTTCTTTGGTTGGCATCATCTCGTCTGTCAGATCCTTCCGCACATGCGCGAGCGTGGCGAAGGTCGAATCGTACAAAACAGTTCCGTATTAGGTTTTGCAGCCATGAAGTATCGTGGTGCTTATAATGCTTCTAAATTCGCGATTGAGGGTTGGACAGATACCTTACGATTAGAACTGCATGGCAGCGGTATACAGATCTCATTACTGCAACCAGGGCCAATTGAGACTCAATTTAGAACCAATGCCTTGAAAGCGTTCAATAAATGGATCAACATTTCTGGCAGCGCCCACCAAGACGCTTACCAACAACAAAAAGATCGACTCGAAAAAGAATCATCGAATAACGCTTTTGTCCTGCCTCCAGAAAGTTGTATTGAGCCGGTATTCCATGCTCTCACCGCCGACAAACCCAAGCTAAGATACCGAGTTACGACCCCGACTAAAGTGTTCGCGGTATTGAAAAGGATTCTACCGAGTCGCTTGCTAGACCCTATTTTGAGAAAAGCTGCATAAATTACTAACTTTGAATGCAGAGTCGCAAACTTTAATGTAACGATGTAATTTTTCCGTAACAATAAGATGTCATGATTATCCTATCCCATCAGTTATTCCCAATTGATGGTTCTACTCTGGAAATCTCATGACTTTAAACCGCCTTAATTGGGTAGGTGTGGGTCTGGCGATTACGTTGTTTATTCTGTTTTGAGTATCTCACGCAACGCCTCACTGACTACCTCGATGATAACGCTATGCCTTCCATGTTGAGATAACAATTATATCAACATCGAAGCATAGCGTTTTTCTATTTTTGGTTCTTTTTATCCGAGATAACCGAGTTAGATCTTGAAGTTACCGACTAATCCCCCCATATTTGCAACGTATCCACAAAACAAACCTCAAGGAACGTAAATGCAATCTCCGCATATTGTTGAACTTAATGAGCAGAACTTTCGTCAAGTATTAGAAGGTTCGATGCAGACCCCTGTACTCATCCATTTTTGGGCACCAATGAGCCAAGAGAGCGCCCAAGTCATTCCTGAACTGCAAACTTTAACTCAGCAATACAACGGTGCCTTCACCTTAGCCCTGCTCAATTGCGAACAAGAGCAAGCTATTGCTAGCCAGTTTGGTGTTCAAGCACTGCCCACTATTGCACTGTTTGTTAATGGTCAGCCAGTCGATGGGCTCGGTGGCCCTCAAAGCATAGAAGCTATTGTCGATATGCTCAGCAAACACCTTCCTAGCCAAGATGAACTTGCTTTGCGTCAGGCTCTTGAGCAAATGCAAGCTGGCGAGCACACACAGGCACTAGCAGCAATGCAGCAACTTCCAGCAGAGCTGACGAATAAAGGTGAAGTAAAACTGGCGATCGCAGAGTGTTTGTTAGAAACGCAACAATTTGACCTTGCTGAAACTCAGCTAGCAACTATCCCTCTTGAGTACCAAGACAACTACTACAAAGGCTTAGTTGCAAAGCTTGAACTTCATAAACAAGCAGCAGACAGCCCTGAAATACAAGCATTAGAAGCAGCTCTTCAGCAAAATCCGAGCGACGCTAAAACAGCATCTGAATTAGCATTGCAATATCACCAAGTGAACCGCAGTGAAGAAGCTATGGATCTATTATGGTCTTTCCTAGCCAAAGATCTTAATGCTCTCGATGGTGACATGAAGAAAGAGTTCATGGACATCTTGAGTGCGCTTGGACAAGGTAACCCAGTTGCCAGTAAGTACCGTCGACAACTGTACTCTCTGCTTTACTAGTTAAACCTAAAAAGCCGTAGATTAAACATCGAAAATTGACAATTCAATCAATTAGTTTATCGCATAATATAATGTAAAATGGGCCATAAAATCAATGATTTATGGCCCATTTCTCGTTTATAAATTTGCTCAGAATTTAAATATGAGCCAGTATCAATACTGAACTATCAAAAACTCAAACTTGCAAAGGATTTTGTATGCCTATTGATACCTTGATTACTATCGGCGTCTTTACTGCCGTCGCACTGTTATTTATCTTCGCTGGCGTAAAAACCGTTCCACAAGGCAACAACTGGACCGTTGAACGCTTCGGGCGATACACACACACCCTTAAACCGGGTCTTAACTTAATCATTCCATTTATTGATAAAGTTGGACAGCGCATCAGCATGATGGAGCGTGTTCTCGACATCCCAGCACAAGAAGTCATCTCCAAAGATAATGCAAATGTGGTTATCGATGCGGTTTGTTTTGTTCAAGTTATCGACGCGCCTAAGGCAGCTTATGAAGTGAATGACCTTGAACATGCGATCCGTAACTTAACCCTCACCAATATCCGTACTGTGCTTGGCTCGATGGAACTGGATGAGATGCTGAGTCAGCGTGACATGATCAATACCAAGCTACTGAACATCGTTGATGAAGCGACAAACCCTTGGGGCGTAAAAGTCACCCGTATCGAAATTAAAGACGTACAGCCACCAGCAGACCTTACTGCTGCGATGAATGCCCAGATGAAAGCCGAGCGTAATAAACGTGCTGATATCTTAGAAGCAGAAGGTGTACGACAAGCTGAGATCTTGAAAGCAGAAGGCCACAAGCAATCAGAGATCCTGAAAGCAGAAGGTGAGAAGCAAGCGGCAATATTGCAAGCAGAAGCCCGTGAGCGTGCCGCAGAAGCAGAAGCTAAAGCGACAGAAATGGTATCAACGGCAATTGCTCAAGGTGACATGCAAGCGGTCAATTACTTCATTGCACAAGGTTACACCGACGCATTGAAATCTATAGGCCAAGCTGAAAACGGCAAGATCATCATGCTACCACTCGAAGCAACTGGCCTTATGGGTTCTGTAGCGGGTATCGCGGAGATGTTTGCACATAAGAATGACAAAGGTAGTAAGGACTAACTTATGGTCGAATTACTAGAACAAGTAAACCACTGGCATTGGTTAGCGTTTGGTCTAGCATTGTTAGCGCTTGAGCTAATTGGAACCGCTGGTTACTTTTTATGGATAGGCATATCTGCCATGCTGGTCGGTGCCCTATTAGGAGCATTACCAATTGGTTGGCAGATGCAATGGCTGTCCTTTGCTAGCTTCTCTCTTATTACCACTTGGTTGTGGTGGAGAAGACAACTCTCGAATGACAAGCAATCGGATGCAGGGCGAGAGTTAAACCAAAGAGAAAAGCAATTGGTAGGTCAAACCGTTATTTTAAGTGAAGACGTAAAGAAAGGTAGCTGTCGAATTAAGTTCGGTGACTCTTCTTGGTCAGCAAAGGCCAGTCAAGATATTCCATCTGGAACCGAAATTAAGATTGTCGCTTTAGACGGAATCGTTCTAATAATAGAACCTTTATAAACAAGAGCTATATGAAGCCTGCATTTTCAATAAATGCAGGCTTTTTCTATTTTTGAACCTTAATAATATTCGAATTATCATTGCGATAGATTGAATTGAAAAAAAAATA
>NZ_JBFRTQ010000107.1:0-40731 GCF_041474195.1 Vibrio sp. 10N.222.52.C3
ATTTACAGAACATTAAGAGATTAGTTATGGCAGTAAAAGAAAAAAAAGAGCTTCCTCCATTTGAATACCCGCAAGGTTACCAGCTGTTTGCTGGCGTGGATGAAGTAGGGCGTGGCCCTTTGGTTGGCGACGTGGTGACCGCTGCGGTTATCCTCGATCCAAACAACCCAATCGAAGGCTTGAACGACTCAAAGAAATTGTCTGAGAAAAAGCGTCTTGCGTTACTTCCTGAAATCAAAGAGAAAGCTTTGGCGTGGTCTGTCGGTCGTTGTTCTCCACAAGAAATTGATGAGTTGAATATTCTGCAAGCGACGATGGTTGCTATGCAGCGAGCTATCGCGGGGTTGAGCGTTCAACCTGATATGGCGTTGATAGATGGAAACCGAGTCCCAGAACTGCCGATGGATGGTCTTGCGATTGTGAAGGGGGACTTGCGAGTGGCTGAAATCAGTGCGGCGTCTATTATCGCAAAAGTCGTTCGTGACCAAGAGATGGAAGATCTTGATAAACTTCATCCAGAGTTTGGTTTTGCTAAGCATAAAGGTTACCCGACCAAAGCGCATTTCGAAGCGATTGAAAAACATGGTGTAACCGAGCATTACCGCAAGAGCTTTAAGCCAGTAAAACGTATTCTTGGTATAGATTAGAGCTTTACGTTAACTAGAGCTTAGCATCGAATAAAGTTGCTAACTTGTATTAGAAAAAAATAGAATACACACAGTTGTAATCCTAGGCTCAAACCTAGAACTCAGGAAAAATAATGTCAGATCCAAAATTTGTTCACCTACGCGTACACAGTGACTTTTCGATGGTGGATGGCCTATCCAAGGTGCCACCATTAGTTAAAAAAGTCGCTGAAATGGGTATGCCTGCTCTAGCATTGACCGACTTTACCAACCTGTGTGGTTTAGTGAAGTTTTACGGTACTGCCCATGGGTGTGGGGTTAAACCTATTATTGGTGCTGACTTCTTGATGCAGTCTCCAGAATTCGGTGACGAGTTGACCAAGCTCACCGTTATCGCAACGAACAATAAAGGTTATAACAACCTAACGTTACTCATCTCAAAAGCTTACCTTCGTGGTCATGTTCAACATCAGCCTGTTATTGATAAAGAGTGGCTAATTGAGAATGCAGAAGGCCTGATCATTCTATCGGGCGCCAAAGAAGGTGAGATTGGTAAGGCGTTGCTGAAAGGTAACCGTGACTTGGTTGCAAGCAGCGTCGAGTTTTACAAAACGTACTTCGCCGATCGTTTTTACTTGGAACTGATTCGTACAGGGCGTGCCGATGAAGAGTCTTATCTGCACTTTGCACTAGAACTTGCTGAGCAGGAAGACTTGCCTGTTGTTGCAACCAACGAAGTAGTATTCCTAACTGAAGACCTGTTTGATGCCCATGAAATCCGCGTGGCAATTCATGATGGTTTCACTATGGTCGATCCTCGTCGTCCTAAAAATTACAGCGCGCAACAGTATCTTCGTAGCGAAGAAGAGATGTGCGAGCTGTTCTCCGATATCCCTGAAGCACTTGAGAACAGTGTTGAGATTGCTAAGCGTTGTAATGTAACGGTTCGTCTGGGCGAGTACTTCCTGCCTAACTTCCCAACGGAAGGTTTGGCGATTGAAGACTTCTTGATCAAGAAATCTGAAGAAGGCCTTGAGCGACGTCTAGCGTTCCTATTCCCAGATGAAAAAGTGCGTGCTGAGCGCAGACCGGAATACGATGAGCGACTCAAGATTGAGCTCGAAGTTGTTAACAACATGGGTTTCCCAGGTTACTTCTTGATCGTAATGGAGTTCATCCAGTGGTCAAAAGACAACGATGTGCCAGTAGGTCCTGGCCGTGGTTCTGGTGCCGGCTCTCTAGTCGCTTACGCCTTGGATATCACCGATCTCGATCCACTTGAATACGATCTACTTTTCGAACGTTTCTTGAACCCAGAACGTGTATCCATGCCCGATTTCGATATCGACTTCTGTATGGATAAGCGTGACCAAGTTATTGATCACGTGGCTGAAATGTACGGTCGTGATGCCGTTTCTCAGATCATCACCTTTGGTACCATGGCGGCAAAAGCGGTAATCCGCGATGTAGGCCGTGTATTGGGCCACCCGTTTGGTTTCGTCGATCGAATTTCAAAGCTTGTACCGCCAGACCCGGGTATGACGCTAGAGAAAGCATTCCTTGCTGAACCTGCATTGCCAGAGCTTTACGATGGCGATGAAGAAGTTCGTGAGCTGATTGATAAGTGTCGCATCCTTGAAGGTTGTACGCGAAATGCCGGTAAGCACGCAGGTGGTGTTGTTATCTCACCCACCACGATCACCGATTTTGCGCCAATCTATGCCGACGCAGAAGGTAACTTCCCAGTAACGCAGTTCGATAAGAATGACGTTGAAACGGCTGGCTTGGTTAAGTTCGACTTTTTGGGGCTGCGTACCCTGACCATCATCGACTGGGCGTTAGGCCTAGTGAATCCACGTTTGAAGAAAGAGGGGAAAGAACCGGTTCGTATCGAGTCGATTCCTCTTGATGACCAAGCGTCATTTAACCTATTACAAAATTCTGAAACCACCGCGGTATTCCAGCTGGAATCGCGTGGTATGAAAGACCTTATCAAACGTCTACAGCCCGACTGTTTTGAAGATATTATCGCATTGGTAGCCCTGTTCCGTCCGGGTCCTCTGCAATCAGGCATGGTAGATAACTTTATCGACCGTAAACACGGCCGTGAAGCGGTTTCTTACCCTGATGAAACGTGGCAACACGAATCGCTGAAAGAGACGCTAGAACCTACGTACGGCATCATCCTGTATCAAGAGCAGGTAATGCAAATCGCACAGATCCTTGCTGGCTATACGCTTGGTGGAGCGGATATGTTGCGTCGTGCGATGGGTAAGAAAAAGCCAGAAGAGATGGCAAAGCAGCGTGGTACCTTTAAAGAGGGTGCTGAAGCCAATGGTGTTGATGGCGAGCTGGCCATGAAGATCTTTGACTTGGTAGAGAAATTTGCGGGCTACGGCTTTAACAAATCTCACTCCGCAGCATATGCACTGGTTTCTTATCAAACGCTATGGCTGAAAACGCACTACCCAGCGGAATTTATGGCTGCGGTAATGACGGCAGATATGGATAACACCGAGAAGGTTATTGGCCTTGTTGATGAATGTTTCCGTATGAAGCTCAAGCTTTTACCACCAGATATCAACTCGGGTCTGTACCGCTTTAACGTGGATGAAGATGGCGCGATTGTTTATGGCATCGGTGCGATCAAAGGGGTCGGTGAAGGCCCTATTGAAGCGATTATTGAAGCGCGAAATAAAGGTGGTTACTTTAAAGACTTATTCGACTTCTGTGCACGTCTTGATCTGAAGAAGGTTAATAAACGTGTTATCGAAAAGTTGATTCTATCCGGAGCCTTAGATAGATTAGGTCCTCACCGAGCGGCGATGATGGCATCTTTGAAAGATGCGGTGAAGGCAGCGAGTCAACATCACCATGCCGAGTCTTTTGGTCAATCTGATATGTTTGGCGTGTTGACCGACGCTCCGGAAGAGGTTGAACACAAGTATACCCAAGTGCCTAAATGGCCTGAGAAGGTTTGGCTTGAAGGTGAACGTGAAACGCTTGGTTTGTATTTAACGGGTCACCCGGTTAACGCTTACATCAAAGAGTTAGCGAAATACACCAGCTGTCGTTTGAAAGATGCCACGCCAACGCGTCGTGACCAATCACTAACAATTGCCGGTTTGGTGATTGCTGCGAGAGTAATGACGACTAAGCGCGGTACGCGAATCGGTTTGATGACACTTGATGACCGATCGGGCCGAATGGAAGTGATGTTGTTCTCGGATGCGCTCGATCGCTACGCAGAATTGCTCGAAAAAGACAAAATTGTGGTCGTTTCCGGACAGGTCAGCTTTGATGATTTCAATGGCGGGCTTAAAATGTCCGCGCGCGAGGTCATGGACTTAGGAAGCGCCCGTGAGAAATATGCTCGTGGGGTGTCGATATCTATCGACCAATCCCAAATTAACGGTCAATTTTTTGAACGCTTTAGTCAAATCTTAGAACCTTATAGAGCCGGAACGGTCCCAGTCAATGTATACTACCAGCGTGCCGACGCTAGAGCGCGGTTAACATTGGGCACAGAATGGCGTGTGACGCCAAGTGATACATTACTAGACGAATTAAAACAGCTGCTTGGAAATAGCCAAGTAGAACTCGAATTTAACTAAAATTTAGCTTCGCGAATGCGGAGCTGAATCAACAAGGATTCATAGATGAGCCTGAACTTTCTAGAATTTGAAAAGCCTATCGCTGAACTTGAAGCAAAAATCGAAGCGCTACGTGACGTTTCGCGTCACGGTGGTGACACAGCGGTAGATCTAGACAAAGAAATCGAACAACTAGAGAAAAAAAGCTTAGAGCTTAAACAGAAAATCTTTAGTGACTTAGGTGCATGGCAGGTAGCTCAACTTGCTCGTCACCCTCAACGTCCTTACACCAAAGATTACCTGGAGCATGCATTCACAGAGTTTGAAGAGATGGCGGGCGATCGCGCTTACGCTGACGACAAAGCTATTGTGGGTGGTATGGCTCGTCTAAATGGCCGTCCTGTTATGGTTATTGGTCACCAGAAAGGTCGTGAGACTAAAGAGAAAGTGATCCGTAACTTTGGTATGCCAAAGCCAGAAGGTTACCGTAAGGCGCTACGTCTAATGGAAACTGCTGAGCGTTTCAACATGCCTATTATTACTTTCATCGACACAGCGGGCGCATACCCAGGTGTTGGTGCTGAAGAGCGTGGTCAATCTGAAGCTATCGCTAAAAACCTAAAAGTGATGGCTGGCCTTTCAGTTCCTGTTATCTGTAACGTTGTGGGTGAAGGCGGTTCTGGTGGTGCACTAGCGATTGGTGTTGGTGACTACGTGAACATGCTTCAGTACTCTACGTACTCAGTAATCTCTCCAGAAGGTTGTGCTTCAATCTTATGGCGCGATTCAGATAAAGCACCACAAGCAGCTGAAGCGATGGGCCTGATTGCTCCTCGTCTTAAAGAGCTAGAGCTTATCGACGAAATCATTCCTGAGCCTCTAGGTGGCGCGCACCGCGACCCTGCACAAACCGCTCAAAACATGAAAGACATGTTAGTTAAACAGCTAGAAGAGCTAGAGCAGTTTGATAACGAAACGCTGCTTGAGCGTCGTTACCAGCGTCTAATGAGCTACGGCTACTGCTGATAACTTGCCTTAGCGATAAGGCTAGCTATACGAACAAATGATGAAAGGGTTGGACTCAGTGCCAACCCTTTTTTATTATTAAAACATTATCCCTTAACACACGATCTCTTGGTTTATTAGCCTCATGACACACTTAATTGATACCTTCACATCTGTACTTGATCAAAGCGCGCTTAAGCCTTGTCGGTTGATCGTCGCTTTCAGTGGTGGTGTCGATTCACGAGTGTTGTTGGAGTTGGCTGCCCAATTCGCTAAGTCCCATCACATCGATTGCTGTGCGGTACATGTTCACCACGGCTTAAGCAACAATGCTGATTATTGGGCAGAGCAGTGCAAAACATGGTGTGATGCTTTGTCGGTATCCTTGTTCATTGAACGAGTCTCGCTAGATATTAGCCGTGGAGAAAGCGTTGAAAAGCTGGCTCGAGACGCGCGATACCAAGCCCTTAAAAAGCATATTAGACAAGGTGATGTGTTAGTGACAGGCCAGCACATCGATGACCAAGTCGAGACCTTCTTGTTAGCTCTTAAGCGTGGCAGTGGTCCGAAAGGGCTCTCTTCAATGGCGAAAGTGATGCCATTTTCAGGTGCTCATATCGTTCGCCCACTGCTGTCGGTGACGAGAACGGATATTGAAGGGGCGGCGCGCGATATGGCTTTAACTTGGGTAGAAGATGAGAGTAATCAAGACGTTCGCTTTGACCGTAATTTTATTCGTCATCAAGTCACTCCGACACTGACCGAGCGTTGGCCTAGTTTTCGAGAATCGGTCAGTCGTAGTGCTCAGCTATGTGCAGAGCAAGAGTTACTGTTGGATGAGTTGTTAGAATCTCACTTACAACAAGCTTTGACTGAGAAGCACAGCTTAAGTATTGAGGTATTATCTCAGCACTCTGATTTACTGCGTGCACGCTTATTAAGAATGTGGCTGAGCCGCTGTAATCAACCGATGCCGAGCCAAAAGCAGCTCAAACTTATATGGGATGAGGTGGCATGTGCTCAGGCAGACGCCAACCCTAAGCTGGTGTTGAATGAGGTTGAGGTTAGACGTTTTAATCATCAGCTCTATGTCGTCAAAGAGACCAAAGACTTGTCGAACTGGCAAAGTGATATCTCGATGGAAGAGAGCTTAGTTTTGCCTGACGGTTTAGGGGAACTACACTTAACTTCAGCGGCGAGTGATGGTGTATCTAACCACTGTGATGCGCAACATTTTAGTCTCAACACAACGAGAGGAACACTGCGAGTGATATTTAACCCTGAGGGATTGTCAGCACACCCTGTTGGGCGCGGTCATAGCAGGAAGCTTAAGAAGTTGTTTCAAGAGTACCAAGTACCCAGTTGGTTAAGACGCAGAACGCCGATATTAATGGATGGCGATCGAGTGATCGCTGTTTTAGGCTTATTCGTAGATAAAAACTACGAAGGTCAAGATTGTGAAGCGCTTTGGAGCAAGTAGAAAAAGTTTATGTCACAATTCACCGTCACTTTAATAAAAATAATTAATGGAATATGCAATGAAGAAAATTACACTAGGATTAGTTCTTGGATTTGGACTATTGAGTGGTAACGCTCTGGCGGCTGATGTTGCTGCGGGTCAAGCTAAAGCAGCAATCTGTGCGGCATGTCATGGTGCAGACGGTATCGCAGTGATCCCTGGCTATCCAAACCTTAAAGGTCAAAACGAGCAATACATCGCTTCATCAATTAAGGCCTATAAGAATGGCCAGCGCACCGGCGGTTTGGCCGCTGTAATGCAGGCTCAAGCTTCAATGCTGAGTGATGAAGACATCGCGAATCTAGCCGCTTACTACGCAAGCCTTAAGTAAAACCTTCTCAAAGCGCTGATTAAACAAGATGATAAATTTCGAGCCAGAGCTTTAAAGCTCTGGCTTTTTTCATTGAATGTTTACTATAGCTAACCGATAATGAGCCATTCGCACAGTTTAAGGGATGAACATGAAAAAGATTGAAGCCATTATCAAGCCATTCAAACTTGATGATGTACGTGAAGCACTTGCAGAAGTGGGTATTACGGGTATGACAGTATCTGAAGTTAAAGGCTTTGGACGTCAAAAAGGTCATACTGAGCTATACCGCGGCGCAGAGTACATGGTCGACTTTTTACCTAAAGTGAAACTAGAAATCGTTGTGACCGACGAAGTGGCTGACCAATGTGTTGATACCATCATTGAGACGGCTCAAACAGGTAAAATTGGTGACGGTAAGATCTTCATTACTGAAGTTGAACGTGTGGTACGTATTCGTACTGGCGAAGAAGACGAAGACGCCGTATAAAAAAACTATTACCCTAAAAGGAGCGTTTATCGCTCCTTTTTCATCTCTGGTAGGGTGCTGTATGTTTAAGAAAACCATCATTGTTATCACGTTATTGATAACGCTTGCTGTCGTTAGTTTTCATTTTATCTTCGTGATCCCGAATAAACCCAACCTGATCATTTCCTCTCAAAGTACCAGTAACGACATCTACAGTTGCTACCAAAACTCTGCACCGAAAGCGATTGATGTGTCTGATGGCTTAGACATTACGGTGTGGAATATCTACAAGCAAAACCGAAATAATTGGCAGAGTGAGTTAAATAAGCTGTCGGCAGGTAGCGATTTAGTCTTGCTGCAAGAAGCTAGTATGACAGAAGGACTTCGCCAATGGGTAATGAGCGGACAGTGGGGAAGCACACGTGTTAATGCGTTTGAGGCCTTTGAGCAAAGTGCTGGGGTACTCAACCTAGCAACCCATTTACCGATTGAAGCGTGTGCTTATACTCATGAAGAACCTTGGCTTCAACTGCCTAAATCGGCGCTTTGGTCGCGTTACCAACTAAACAATGGCGAAGAGCTGGCTGTGATTAATATCCACGCTGTGAACTTTACCTTTGGTACGGAAGATTACGAGGCTCAGCTCAAGAGCTTAACTGACAATCTGCAAAAGTATCGTGGGCCGGTTATTTTTGCTGGGGACTTTAATAGCTGGAGTGAAGCTCGCGTTGCTGTATTGAAAGATGCGTTGGAGAAGGTTGGTTTGACGGAAGTTGCCTTTGAGCCAGATAACAGAACTCAGTTCATTACAGGACTGGTGCTCGACCATGTGTTCTATCGAGGGCTAGAGGTAGAAAAAGCAAAAGCGCCCATTACGGACGCTTCTGATCATAACCCTATGCGAGTGACCTTTAAGGCTAAATAGTGATTAGCTATTAGTCATTGGAACTTAACCATTCGCACGGTGGTTACCTTGGGAAATCTAACGGAACAATAGGCTAGAGAGTCTTCGCTAGCCTTATCTCTTCTACTTAAAAGATTAAAATGTAGAGCGCCCAGATTAGGTAGTAGCCAACCCATGGTAAGCCTGAAATCACAAGCGCTTGCCCGCGTTCAAACTCAGTCCACGTTAATACCGCAGCATAACCTAGCACGATGTACCATGGCAGAAGCAGTGGTAATGAGCTAGCAAACTGTGACCAATCATTAGTTAGCGGTAACTTGATCAAGCCATTTAAGCTGTTCAAGTCGGCAGCGTAGTTCATCACATGTCCATGCTTGAGTATCAGGCTTGCGTAGCTTGCAACATCACCTAAAACAGCTGGGAATATAACAACCGATGCCGCTGCAAACCATCGCCAAAAGCTGTGCTGATGTTGGCTTGGCTTGGTTGCTAGGTTAAACCAGAATGCCAATAGAACGATGGTTAATGTTCGGCCAAATACGTCGCTGATGATTTCACTTGCGAGTAAGGTATTGCGGTCAAGTAACGCCAATTGGTCAGGGTTCGTTTGAGCCAGTTGCTGCGAGAGCTCTGCACTTAACCATGCAAAATCTACATTCGAAAAATAAGCACCCCAAAACAAAAATGGGCTGAGCATTAATACGACGTAGGGTTGCCATCCCCAAGCACTTCGTTGATAAAGCGCTAAGAAACAAGCTGTTGGCGAACGGAATATATCCAACAGCATGACGAGTGGGTTACTTGACGGGTTCATACACTTACCTTAGTTACATCAACATACAGCTTCAGTTTTTGTCCTGGCTGTAGGTATTTTTTGTTCTGCAAAGTGTTCCATTTTTCAACATCTGTACTTTTTACTTTGAACTTTGATGCAATACCGCTGACTGTGTCACCTGATCTTACGTTATAAAAGATCGTACGAATGATGGCGCCGTCTGAGCCATTTTTCCAAATGACCAGTTCTTGACCAACTCTAAGCGTGTCGCGTGGCCCCATACCATTCCACTTAGCCAGTGATTGGTGAGAAACCTTATTTGCGCGTGCAATCGTCCATAGGCTGTCACCACTTCTTACAGTATGGCTGAGCTTATATTGACCACGACTCTTCGACTGTGTGCTTGCTAGGCGGTTTGAGGCGCTTAGGGCGTATGTCTTGTCGTCTTTGGTGGATGTTGGGATAAGTAAGTGCTGGCCAATACGAATATTGTTGTTGCGCAAACCGTTTGCAGAGCGGATCACTTTGCTGGTGGTGTTATATTTGCTTGCCAGTACGCTAATGCTGTCACCAGATTGAACCTTGTAACGCACCAACTTCATGCCTTTGCCTTTATTGGCAGCGACTTCTTTGTTGAATTTCTCAACTGAATCTAAAGGAAGTAATAGTTGTTGGTGTTTCTCTGGTGCCGTTGCCCATTGGTTGTAAGCCGGGTTGTAACCTTGAAGTTCTTTGACAGGAATGCCTGCGTAGTTCGCAGCAATGGCTAAATCAAGCTGTTCTTCAGGGTTAACCAGAGTCAGCACTGGCTTATTCGGGATCGCCGGAATATCGATGCCATACTTTTCTTGGTTGGCAATGACATCTGCTAGAGCAAGCAGTTTAGGTACATAGCTGCTGGTCTCTTTTGGTAAGTCCAAAGAGAAAAAGTCGATTGGCTTGCCAAGCTTCTTGTTCTTGCGGATTGCGCTGTTTACTCGACCACCACCACTGTTATAGGCAGCAATCGCATGATTCCAGTCGCCATCGAAACGTCGGTTAAGATCTGAGAGGAAGTCCAATGCGGCGTCGGTAGAGGCGGCAACATCGCGGCGGCCGTCATACCAAAAGTTCTGTTCAAGCCCGTAGTCTTTGCCAGTGCCTGAAATGAATTGCCATAGACCAGCAGCACTGCCATGAGAGTAGGCAAACGCATCGAAAGAGCTTTCTACAACGGGTAGTAGTGCCAATTCTAGTGGTAAGCCTTTTTCTTCAATCTTAGTCGTGATCAGATACAAGAAAGGTTCAGCACGCTTTGATACTGTTTTTAGATGACTCGGGTGCTTGAGATACCAAGTTCGGTAGTAGTCGACCTTCTTTTGGTCTGGCACTTCCATTTCAAGTTGCATCGCAATGCGTTTCCAAACATCTTCTTGTGTTTGTGGAGTAACGACAGGTGCTTCAACTTTTTGATCTTCTTTGGCTGTTGCTTCTGATGAAACGTTCGCTTGAGAAACTTCTTTAGTAGGAGATGTGTTGGTTTGCTCGGAAGCTTGGTCTGGATTCTCTGACTGAGTTAATTGGCAACCAGAAAGTAGTAATACCAAAGCCCAGCTGTACTTAACTCGCATGTTACAGCCTTTTTAATTAACGGCCGATGATAATACTTGCCACCCCCTATGAGTGACAAGTCTGTATTTGTTAAAATTCGTTCTTCCACGCACGTAAAGCGGTGAATACCGATAAAGGATCGGTCTGCTCGGTGCGATTAGACACTGATTTCACTACACTTGGCTCGGTATAGCGCAGGAAGGGGTTCACAAACTTCTCTTGTCTCAAATTTGTGGGGATGGTCGACTTATTTTGAGCGCGAAGTCGGTTCACTTGGTCGCGATATTGCTGCAAATGTTGGTTATCAGGCTCTACGGCTAATGCGAAAGCGATATTGGCTGCAGTGTACTCATGTGCACAATAAACTTCGGTTTCTTGAGGCAGAGCCGTGATCTTATTCAGTGCATCGAACATCTGTTGTGGTGTGCCTTCCATGATTCGGCCACAGCCCGCAGAGAACAACACATCACCACAAAACAGTTTGGCATCGCCCACATAACCAATATGACCCGCAGTATGGCCACTGAGCCCTAGGACGAGGAATACTTCGCCAAACAGTTCTAATTGATCACCATCATCGACCGGATGAGTTAAGGTAGGGATAGGTTCATTCCTTGGACCGACAACATCCACGCCGGGAAATTGTCTAACGAGTTCTGGAACACCACCAATGTGATCGTGGTGGTGGTGTGTAATCAAGATTGCATCTAAAGTTAGCTCATGGTGTGCCAAGTACTCTAATACTGGAGCCGCATCACCAGGGTCGACGACAGCACAACGGCGATCGCTATTTTGAATCAGCCAGATGTAATTGTCGTTAAATGCAGGTATGCTTTTGATATGTAACATTATTGGTTCTCCAGTCACTATTAGTGCGACAGAATAAGTGAGACAGATTATTGATGAAGCCAGCACGTAGCAGAAAGAAGTTTGAACGTCCTTACACTTGGGCGCAATTGCACAATGGGGACTGGTTGAGAGAATCTATTCAAACTCGACTCGATGAGTGGTGCCCAAAGCTATTTGGTTACCATATGCTCAAGCTCGGTGGCCTCAGTAGTGAGATTTCTAGCTGCACATGCAACATTCAACATCAAGTAAACCTAGATATCCAGAACCCATTACATAATGTGATAGCGGATGGCTATAATTTACCCTTTTTGGAGAAAAGCTTTGATGTTGTAGTACTGAGTCATCAGCTAGATTATAGCAATGACCCGCATCGCTTATTGAGAGAAGTCGATCGAGTGATGATGGACGATGGCTATATCATTATCACGGGCTTCAACCCAATCAGTGTCACTGGGCTTGCCAGTTTGATGCCTTGGCGAAAGAACAGCTTGCCTTGGAGTGGGCGTATGTACACGCCAAGTCGAATTAAAGACTGGTTAGGTGTACTTAACTATGAAGTAATTCATTGTGACACCTACGCGCTGTTTCCGATGAGTAAGTATCAAGCGATGTGGACGTGGTTGGAGAACAGCTTAGGTGGTTGTGCATCCTTCGCCGGAAGCCAATACTTTATTGTTGCTCGTAAGCGTACTTACCCGCTAAAACCCATCAAACCACATTGGCACCTTAAGCGACGTTTCTCGCCTGTTGGGGCAAGTTTTAGAACCAATACGCGCCGTACAATGGATTCAGCCAAAGCGTCATATCCGCTAAAAACAGAAAAAGCCGATTAGTTGTCGGCTTTTCATCTATCAATTCGATTGAGAAATTGTCAATTAGTTTAAGAAATTATAAATCGCTTTCTGAAATGTGCGTCTAATTAAAAAGACGATTAGCTTGGTTGATAGCCCGTATCTTCTAGAGTCGGATTCTCCGCTGCATTTCGCGCTAAATCATCACACATTTCGTTTTCTCTGTGTCCGGCGTGTCCTTTTACCCAGCGCCAATCAACGTTATGGCGAGCGGTTTCTTTATCGAGCCTTTGCCACAGATCGGCATTTTTAACCGGTTTCTTGTCGGCTGTTTTCCAGTCACGCTTTTTCCAGTTATGAATCCACTGTGTGATGCCTTGACGCACGTATTGGCTATCTGTGGTCAGAATCACAGAGCAAGGTTCTTTGAGGGTTTGCAGAGCCACGACAGCGGCGAGCATTTCCATACGGTTATTGGTTGTTAGCGTGAAACCTTCTGCTAGCGTCTTCTCGACTTTTTTGTAGCGAAGTACGATGCCATAGCCGCCGGGACCAGGGTTGCCTAAACAAGAACCATCAGTGAAAATTTCAACTTGTTTCGTCATGATTTGATACTATTACCTCAAGCACATTATCGGCATAGTCTGACACAGTTATCCTTATGAATACCAGTAGCACTCCAGAACAAAGCACGAACGAAAAAAACAGTTCGAACGAAAATAAGCGCATTGTTGTACTCGATACCGAAACCACCGGTATGAATACAGAAGGTGGCCCTCACTATATGGGTCACCGCATCGTTGAAATTGGTGCAGTAGAGATCATCAACCGTAGGCTGACCGGGCGTCATTTCCACGTCTACATCAAGCCCGATCGTGCGATTCAAGAAGAGGCGATTGGCGTTCACGGTATTACCGATGAATTCTTGATTGATAAGCCTGAATACCAAGACATTCATAAAGAGTTTCTCGACTTTATCAAAGGTGCGGAGCTGGTGGCTCATAACGCGCCCTTCGATACGGGCTTCATGGACTATGAGTTT
This sequence comes from Vibrio sp. 10N.222.52.C3, assembly GCF_041474195.1. Lineage (NCBI taxonomy): Bacteria > Pseudomonadati > Pseudomonadota > Gammaproteobacteria > Vibrionales > Vibrionaceae > Vibrio > Vibrio sp. 10N.222.52.C3. Next base: position 13,477 of record NZ_JBFRTQ010000107.1, read on the forward strand.
GAGAAGCTCAACCCAGCGATAGGTAAAACGGATGACTACTGTAAAGTTACCGATACCTTGGCAATGGCGAAGAAGATATTCCCAGGTAAAAGAAACAACCTAGATATCTTATGTGACCGTTACGGTATCGATAACTCGCACCGTACTCTCCACGGCGCATTGCTCGATGCGGAGATCCTAGCCGACGTCTACTTATTGATGACGGGTGGTCAAACTTCGCTGCAATTTAACGCTGGTCAACAGGAAGGCGAAGCCGAAAGCATACGAAGAGTAGAAAGTGGTCGAAAATCCCTAAAGGTTTTACGAGCTACGGCCGATGAAGTAGAAGCGCATCAAAGTCGTTTAGATCTCGTCGAGAAAAGCGGAAGCTGCCTCTGGCGTCAGTAGGGAGAAAGTATGTTAAGGGTATTGGCTACCGGTTGCTTATTGCTGTTAAGTTTTGGCTTACATGCAGCAACAGAATCCGTTATGAGTTTATTGGACAACCGTTTTAGAGTTGATCCCAGTATTGAACAAGTCACCTTTGTGATTTATCGAGCCGATAACTCTAAACCTGTCGTTTTGGTTCGCCCTGATGGCAAGAAATACTACTCTTGGCGCAATGCTGATAATGTCCGTTGGTACGAAGAATCGTCCATGGACATTATCTCTATCGACAATCCGATGCCCGGCCCTTGGCAAGCGATAGGTAAAGTTTCCCCTAAGAACAATATCAAGCTGCTGTCTCATCTTGTTTTGGATGCTAATGAGTTCCCAGATAAGTTGTATCAAACAGAGCGCATCAAATTTACCGCTCGACTGACTTCTGATGGCAAGCCGCTGGTGCTGCGCGATTTTCTCGATCGCGTGAAGCTTAAGGTTACCTTTACTAAGTTTGTTGAAAACGAAGAGTCTTTGGTGAGAGAAGCGCGCCCGGTGCCGGTTGTGATGGGCGAGTTTGCCGATGATGGCGCTGATCTTGATGAAAAGGCCGGAGATGGTGTGTTCACTGTCTCTTTGCCAATTGATATCGAGCCCGGTAAATACCGAGCGCGTATTACCTCTGGTAATGGCGTGTTCCTGCGAGCGCAAGAGCAAGAAGTCTTGGTTTACCCAACACCGATCACTAGCACCTTCATTCAATCACGAAAAGAGGGTTTACCTCATACTATTGTGGTGTCTGGTGAACAGGGGATGATCGCACCGAGCTCGTTAGCGGTTCATGTTGAGCACAAGGCTCCTGATGAATATGTGATGTACAAGCAGGGGCAAGCTGAAGTCGACGCAATGAAAGTCGCTTTAGAGGTGCCTTATAATGGCGATTTAGGAATTTATAATTGGTCAGGGATGGTTTATGCCACTGATGCTTCAAGTCAGCGCCCGCTGATTTTTCCAATTACCGAGCAGTCGTACAGCGTTGTTGAAGATATCGACTTAGCAGAGTCACGACGTCTTCAAGAAGAAGCTCTTGCTGAACAGAAGCGTATCGCAACAGAGTTGATGATCCTTCAAAAACGTGAAGATGACAGACAGCGCAGTATGATCATTATTGCGGTGGGTAATGTGGTCGCTATTCTATTGGGCTTATTGATTTGGTTTGTGGTTCGTAAGGTCAAGGCGAAGAAAAAAGCGTTACCTGAGATGCAGCTCAAGGCGCCCAAGTAACTCGCTTAGATGATTAGATTGTCTAGAGAGAATAAGCTGCTAGATAAAGCATTGGAATTTGTGGCAACGAAATCATGAACAAAAAAACGGGACTCATAGTAGTCCCGTTTTTGTTTCTTTTTCTGGCCTTAAGCGACGTTATCAATCGATTGGTCTGGGTACTGAGATTTTGCTGCAAGCTCCTCTGGTGAGAAGTCATCCACGTTAATCGTGTACAGTCTATGTTCCTCAGCGCTAATCAGAAGATTCGCTTCGTCTTGCGTTAAGATACCTTTCTCAAGTCCCAACTGAGCAACAAGATCAAGTCGTAAGAAGGCACGTTTTTGATGTGTCTCTTTGCAGACTTTGTCGAACAGAGGTTCAGCTTGAAGAATCACTTCTAGCGCTTTTTCAATCTTACCTACTGGGTTGTATTCCGTCGCTTCTAGGTATTGGCCGCGACCTATACGAGAGCGTGTTTCGCTTGGTGTTTGTAGAATGTGCGCAACTTTGCTATCGAGCTTGTCGTTTGGAGCACGACGGATACGACCAAATGGCATTAGCACAACACGAAGCAGACGACCAATCACAGGGTTAGGGAAGTTCGCTAAGAATTCATCAATCGCCACTTCAGTCTGACGTAAGCTATCTTGCATCCCCCAATGTACTAACGGTAGATCTTCAGCGTGGCTGCCTTCACTTTCAAAGCGCTTCAACGTTGCTGAACCGAGGTAAAGTTGACTTAAGATATCACCCAGTCTTGCTGATAAACGTTCTCTACGCTTCAGTGATCCGCCTAGAACTGCCATTGAAATATCAGACAGTAGCGCTAGGTTTGCACTGTAGCGGTTTAGCTGTTGGTAGTAACGCTGTGTCTGTTTATCTGTTTTATTTGAAGGTGTTGGCGCATCAGAACCACGACCATCGGTTAAACCAAACCACAAGCTGCGGACTAGGTTGCTCATCGTAAAGCTAACGTGCCCTGCTAACGCTGAATCAAACTTATCAAGCGCATCGCTGCTTTCAGAATAAGCCGCTTCCATTTCGTTCAGTACGTAAGGGTGACAGCGAATCGCACCTTGACCATAGATGATCATTGAACGAGTCAGGATGTTTGCGCCTTCAACCGTAATCGCGATAGGTGAGCCTTGGTAGCCACGAGCTAGGAAGTTCGATGGGCCTAAACAAATGCCTTTACCACCGACGATATCCATCGCATCAATGATGCTGCGTTGGCCACGGTGCGTACAATGGTACTTAACGATTGCAGAGATAACCGAAGGCTTTTCGCCAAGGTCAATACCTGCGACGGTTAGGTTACTTGCTGCGTCCATTACATAAGCGTTACCTGCAAGGCGTGCAAGTGGCTCTTCAACCCCTTCCATGCGGCCAATAGGCTGTTTGAACTGACGGCGGATACGAGCGTAAGCGCCAGTTGCAAGCGCGGCAGACTTGATGCCACCAGTTGAGTTTGAAGGCAGTGTGATACCACGACCAACCGACAGGCACTCAACCAGCATACGCCAGCCTTGACCGGCCATTTTCTGACCGCCAATGATGAAATCGATAGGCACGAAGATATCGTCGCCTTGCGTCGGGCCATTTTGGAAAGGTACGTTTAGTGGGAAGTGGCGGTTGCCAATTTCTACGCCTTTTAAATCCGTTGGGATAAGCGCACAAGTGATACCAAGATCTTTTTGATCACCAAGCAGGCCATCCGGGTCACGAAGTTTAAAAGCTAAGCCTAATACCGTCGCGACAGGCGCGAGAGTGATGTAACGCTTGTTCCAAGTTAGGCGCATGCCGAGTACTTCTTCGCCTTGCCAGTCGCCTTTACAAACCACACCGTAATCTGGAATAGAGCCAGCGTCTGAGCCAGCTTCTGGGCTAGTTAGTGCGAAACAAGGGATCTCTTTACCTTCCGCTAGGCGAGGCAGGTAGTGGTTTCTTTGTTCTTCTGTACCGTAGTGTTGTAAAAGCTCACCAGGGCCTAATGAGTTAGGTACGCCAACCGTCGATGACAATACACTAGAAACGCCTGTTAGCTTCTGTAGAACCAAAGATTGAGCGTAAGCTGAGAACTCTAAGCCGCCGTATTTTTTCTTGATGATCATGGCGAAGAATTTATGGTCTTTCAGGTATTGCCATACTTCTGGTGGCAAATCAGCAAGCTCATGAGTGACTTGGTAATCATTGACCATTTCACACACGATATTTACTGGACCATCTAAAAACGCTTGCTCAGCTTCAGAGAGTTTCGGGTCAGCAATGTTCTGAAGTTTCTTCCATTCAGGTTTGCCTTTGAACAGCTCTGCTTCCCACCATACTGTGCCGGCTTCTAGTGCTTCTTTTTCTGTCTGAGACATCGCCGGTAGAACTTTCTTAAATAAAGAGAGTGCTTTTTGGCTGATCAGTGTCTGACGAATGGTCGGTACAGCAAAGATCGCAACGGCTAATAGATAGCAAAGCCAGCCGGTAACAGCCACGCCGCCAAGCAGTGTTAATGCTACCATTGCGCCGGTTAATACAACTAATGCACGTACCAGACTAACTCTATGGTAAAGACAGACGCCTAAGATGGCGGTCATGCCGAGTAGGGAGAGCAATATGTTCATGATCGATTTCCTTTTCAGAGATCACTTATTGTTATTAAGTTTTAGGTAAGAGGTCTAACCAGTCAAGTGTAAACAAAATATTAAATATTTGTAAAACTCCAAGGTGAGTAAAAAGTGATCTCAATAGAGTTAAAATTCTAATTGTGAGAGGTTGGTGGCGAATATTTGGACGGATTTACAACGACAAGTTAATTAAGGTGGCAATCTTTGGGCTTAAGTGTCGACACTATTTCATGTTTGTGGGTAAACTCAGCTATAAAGAGGGAAAAACCCTCAGCTCTCATTTCACGTACCTTAAGTTGCGTAAAAAAAATATAAGAGATAAGCCTTATGTACCAAGACCTAATCAAAAGTGAATTGAACGAAGCTGCTGACGTTCTTAACAAGTTCTTGAGTGATGATCACAACATTGCTCAAATTGAAGCGGCTGCAAAACTGATTGCTGACTCATTCAAACAAGAAGGCAAAGTGCTTTCTTGTGGTAACGGTGGCTCACACTGTGATGCGATGCACTTCGCGGAAGAGCTAACAGGCCGATACCGTGAAAATCGCCCGGGCTACGCTGGCATTGCGATTTCAGACCCTAGCCACTTATCTTGTGTGAGTAATGATTTTGGCTACGACCACGTGTTTTCTCGCTATGTAGAAGCGGTGGGTCGTAAAGGTGATGTGTTGTTCGGTCTGTCGACTTCAGGTAACTCTGCCAATATTCTAAAAGCGATTGAAGCGGCTCAAGCGAAAGGCATGAAGACGATTGCATTGACGGGTAAAGATGGCGGTAAAATGGCGGGTTGTGCGGATATCGAAATCCGAGTACCACACTTTGGCTACGCAGATCGCATCCAAGAGATTCACATTAAGATCATCCACATTGTGATTCAGCTTGTCGAAAAAGAGATGGAATAATAGTTTTACAGACATTTGGAGCCCAGCTTTTTGGCTCCATTGGTTTTAATAGGGAGTAGATTAAACCATGTGTGAATTGCTCGGTATGAGCGCGAATGTGCCAACTGATATTTGTTTTAGCTTTACTGGTCTTATGCAGCGTGGAGGCAATACTGGCCCGCACCGCGATGGCTGGGGTATTACCTTCTATGAGGGAAAGGGTTTTCGTACATTTAAAGATCCTAACCCTAGCTGTGAATCTAAGATCGCTGAGTTGGTTCAAAACTACCCAATTAAAAGCCAAGCCGTTGTCAGTCATATCCGTCAAGCGAACCGTGGTGGTGTTAATCTAGAGAATACACACCCTTTTACTCGTGAGCTTTGGGGGCGATACTGGACCTTTGCTCACAATGGTCAATTAACGGATTACGACGATCTGATTAGTGGTCGTTTCAGACCGGTTGGCGAGACAGACAGTGAGCTCTCCTTCTGTTGGCTACTCAAACAACTTGAAGAGCGTTTCCCTGAGCCACCTCAAGATATGGAAGGTATGTTTCGCTTCGTAGCGGAATGTTGTGACCAGCTCCGCGAGAAAGGCGTTTTCAACATGTTGTTGAGTGATGGTGAGTACGTGATGACTTACTGTACTAACCATTTGTACTGGATAACAAGGCGCGCACCTTTTGGTAAAGCGAGCCTGATTGATGAAGATGTTGAGATAAACTTCCAAGAAGAGACTACGCCAAATGATGTGGTGACGGTGGTAGCAACTCAACCTCTTACGGACAATGAACAGTGGTTTAGAATGAAGCCGGGCGAATACGCACTGTTTCATTTTGGTGAGCTGATTGGCAACAACCATCAAGCGTTAGAAGATGTTGCTTATGCGCCGAAAAAGGTAGCGAGCCAAGCACCGACAGAGCCATTAAGCTAATGCTGTAGATCGTATTGCTTGAACCCGAACAAACGAAGGCCGCTTACTGAACTAATGAATCAGTAAGCGGCCTTTTTTTGGATTTGATTTAGTTTCTGAAGAATTACTCTTCTGCGTAACCGTGTTTACCTAATGCCTTACCGTCTAAGACAGCTTGCCCGTTTAGCATTGATAAACGATCTTCGGCGAACCACTTGCAGACCATAGGGTAAATGCAGTGTTCTTGAGTCAGCACTCGGCTTGCCAACATATCAGCATCATCATCTTCAAATACCGGCACCTTAGCTTGCAAGATCACAGGACCGCCATCGAGCTCCTCGGTAACAAAGTGGACGCTAGTACCGTGTTCTTTGTCTTGCGCATCAATGGCACGCTGGTGGGTGTGTAGGCCTGGGTATTTCGGCAACAGAGAAGGGTGGATGTTGACCATTTTCCCTGCATAGTGACGAACAAACTCTGAACTCAGGATTCGCATGTAGCCAGCGAGTACGATTAAATCTGGCTGGTAAGCATCGATCTGAACCATCAATTCATGGTCAAACTCTTCACGTGAACCAAAGTCTTTTGGATTCACTGAATGAGCGTCAACACCTGCGGTTTTCGCTCGTTCTAATCCAAAAGCCTCTGCTTTGTTTGAGAAGACAGCTTTAACCGATGCATCAATCATATCGCTATCGCAGGCATCTAAAATAGCCTGTAAGTTACTTCCGCTTCCTGAAACTAACACAACGATGTTTTTATTAGAGTGACTGGTTTTATTTGAGTGATTGTTTTTCATAGAGTGGGTCATACGATTGATTAACTGAATTGTTTACAATGTACCTACATAAACTAAGGTTTTCTGCGGGCTAAATAGCAAAATGAGGACCATTAGGTCCTCATTGATTAACTAAGTAAGTGAGTGTATCACTTATTTAATTTCAACTTGCTCTTCGCCAGCTTCAGCGTTTGCGATCTCACCGATAACCCAAGCGTTTTCGCCTTCAGCTTTCAGTAGTTCAACAGCAGCGTCTGCTTGATCTTTAGGTAGAGCAACAACTAGGCCTACACCACAGTTGAAAGTGCGGTACATTTCAAATGTTTCCACGTTACCTTTCTCTTGTAGCCAGTTGAAGATAGCAGGCCATTCCCAGCTCTTGCCATCAATGACTGCTTTAGTGCCTTCAGGAAGTACGCGTGGGATATTTTCCCAGAAACCACCACCTGTGATGTGCGAGATAGCATGAATGTCATGCTCAGCAATCATCTTAAGTGCCGATTTGATGTAAATCTTAGTAGGTTCTAGTAGGTGCTCACCGATAGTGCGACCTTCTAGTTCTTCACTCTTATCAGCACCAGAAACTTCTAGAACTTTACGAATTAAAGAGTAACCGTTTGAGTGTGGACCACTTGAACCAACAGCGATAAGTGCGTCGCCTGCTGCTACTTTAGTGCCGTCAATGATGTCCGCTTTTTCTACAACACCAACACAGAAACCAGCTACGTCGTAGTCGTCGCCTTCGTACATGCCTGGCATTTCAGCCGTTTCACCACCGATTAGTGCACAACCAGCTTGAACACAACCTTCTGCGATACCAGAAACAACGTCTGCTGCTGTATCTACATCTAGCTTACCTGTTGCGTAGTAGTCTAGGAAGAATAGCGGCTCACCACCTTGAACGATTAGGTCGTTCACACACATTGCCACTAGGTCGATACCAATGGTGTCGTGTTTTTTCAGATCCAAAGCAAGGCGAAGTTTAGTACCAACACCATCAGTACCTGAAACAAGTACCGGCTCTTTGTATTTCGTTGGAAGTTCACATAGGGCGCCAAAGCCACCAATACCGCCCATTACTTCAGGGCGACGAGTGCGTTTAACAGCACCTTTAATACGGTCTACTAGTGCATTACCTGCGTCGATATCAACACCAGCGTCTTTGTAGCTTAGAGAAGAAGTATTACCACTCACGGGATAGTCCTCGAACTTAAGTTGGATGTGAAAACGGCGCTATTCTAACAGGGCTTGATTACCAAGAGCAAACGTTTGCGCGGTTTTTTTTATTAGAATAAAGATTCTGAAATAACCTTAGAGTTCGTGTATAATCTACAGGTTTGTTTAAATATTGCCGGAGTTGGAAATGAAAGTTGTTGAAGTGAAACACCCGCTAGTAAAACATAAAATTGGCCTGATGCGTGAAGGTGAGATTAGCACTAAGCGTTTTCGTGAGCTAGCGACAGAAGTGGGTAGCCTTCTAACATACGAAGCGACATCAGACTTTGAAACTGAACGTGTAACTATTAATGGTTGGGACGGCCCAGTTGAAGTTGACCAAATTAAAGGTAAAAAAGTAACAGTAGTGCCAATCCTACGTGCTGGTCTAGGCATGATGGACGGTGTTCTTGAGCACATCCCAAGCGCACGTATCAGCGTTGTTGGTATCTACCGTGACGAAGAAACGCTTGAGCCAGTTCCATATTTCAACAAGCTTGCATCTAACATCGATGAGCGTATCGCTCTAGTGGTAGACCCAATGCTTGCAACGGGTGGTTCTATGATCGCGACTATCGACTTAATGAAAGAGAAAGGTTGTAAGCACTTCAAGATTCTTGTTCTTGTAGCGGCTCCTGAAGGTATTGCGGCTCTAGAAAAAGCGCACCCAGATGTTGAGCTTTACACGGCTGCAATCGATGAGAAGCTAAACGACAAGGGCTACATTGTTCCTGGTCTTGGCGATGCTGGCGATAAGATCTTCGGTACTAAGTAATTCGGTTTCAGCTTAAGTGACTCTAAACAGTTCCTTAACTCGCTGAATTAACCGTATTAATAAAAAGGGAGAGCATTCGATGCTCTCCCTTTTTTGATCTTGTTAGGTTGTGATTCTTTGGAATCTAGCCTTACCGACTCATTAATCGATTTGAGCTTTATCTACCACAGTGTTGTCACCTAGCTCTTCTGGAAGTACTAGGTTAAGTAGAATCGCCACGATACCGCATAAGCTTACGCCTTGTAGGCTGAAATCGCCGATACCAAAAGCCATGCCGCCAATACCGAATACTAGGGTAATACCAACAATGACAAGGTTACGTGATTTGTGAAGGTCAACGTTGTTCTTGATTAGCGTGTTAAGACCTACGGTTGCGATAGAGCCAAACAGAAGAATCATGATACCGCCCATTACAGGAACCGGAATCGTTTGAAGTAGTGCGCCTAGCTTGCCAACCAATGCAAGAACGATGGCTGTGACTGCAGCCCAAGTCATGATCACTGGGTTGAATGCTTTAGTCAGCATTACAGCACCCGTTACTTCACTGTAGGTTGTATTGGGTGGCGCGCCCAGCATAGAAGCGGCAATCGTTGCCACACCATCACCAGTAATAGTGCGGTGTAAGCCTGGCTTCTTAAGGTAGTCTTTACCGGTCACGTTAGATATCGCAAGCATATCACCTACGTGTTCAACGGCAGGTGCAATCGCGACAAATACCATAAAAAAGATAGCGTTGATGTTGAACTCTGGCGTTGTGAAGTTTGGCAGTGCTAACCAAGATGCTTGCGCTACTGGAGTGAAGTCTACCGCGCCGTATACCAAGCTGGTGATGTAACCCGCAACAATACCACCGAAGATTGGCAGTAGCTTAAGGAAGCCTTTTGAAAACACACTGATGACAATCGTCACTAACAGTGAAATTGAAGAGATCCATAGGGCAGCGTCTGCATCAACAAGCTGAACCGCACCATCGCCTGTCTTACCTAGCGCCATGTTAACTGCAACAGGTGCAAGACCTAAACCGATAACCATGATCACAGGGCCAACAACGACTGGTGGAAGCAGTTTATGGATGAAGCCAACGCCACGAACTTTAATTAACGCGCCCATTAGTACATACACAACACCCGCCGCCATCAAGCCGCCCATGGTTGCACCGACACCCCAAGTTTGAATACCAAACATGATAGGCGCGATGAATGCGAAAGAAGACGCTAAGAAGATTGGCACTGAACGGCGTGTAATAAGTTGGAATAAAAGGGTACCGATACCTGCGCCAAAGAGTGCAACGTTAGGATCAAGTCCTGTTAGTAGCGGCACGAGTACAAGCGCACCAAAAGCTACGAACAGCATTTGCGCACCTTGCAAAGCATTTTTCATGTTATGTCCTTAAAATGGTCGTTATATGAAAAGCGAAAAATAAAATTCGCGGGATTCTATCACTTAGCAATCGATTGCCACACCAAATAGATCAAATTTATTTATCTTAATGATGTTTTATATCCATCTAAGCCCTAGAAATTCAGTTTATAAGTGAGCGATTTATCATGGCCAGGTGATATTTTGTGGTTATTAAACACAGTGGGCTCTATCGACCTTGCCCCTCAATCCATAGTTGCTTATCATCTAGGCACAAGATTTGAATATTAGGATCAGTATGCGCTACATAGCATTGTTGTTGATGGGACTATTAGCCTCTCCGAGTTATGCCTTAACTCAAGTAGATATTTTTAGTGCTGAAGTTGCGATTAACGCTGAAGACAAACAGCCAGAACAAGTGGCAAGAAATACAGGTATGGAGCAGGTATTGATACGTGCGACCGGCCAAACTGATGTCGCTTCGAATGAGACGATTCAAAAGGCGATGCGCAAGAGTTCGCAGTACATGTCTCAAATGAGTTTTGGTGAAAGCAATGACCACTCAACATTGCGTATGCGTTTTAACGGTGCTCAAATCCGTTCGCTATTGACTCAAGCACAGTTACCGTACTGGCCTGACACGCGTTCAAACATCCTTGTTTGGCTGGTGGAAGAGGACAACTACGACAAGAATATCGTGTGGGAACACTCTAACTCACAGTTAGCAGCTAGCTTACAAGCTAACGCAAAAGAGCGTGGCTTGCCTCTAACGCTGCCTGTGGGTGACTTTGACGATATTACGGGTATTGCGACTTCTGATTTGTGGGGTAGCTTTGTTACGCCAATCAGTAAAGCGAGTCAGCGTTATCCTGTTGATGCTGTGTTGGTGATAAAGGCTCAATCTTCAGGCCTACGTTGGGCTCTATACGATCAAAAGCCAAGTCAATTGACGAGTGCACCAACATCGCCTGTAAGTGGTTCACTATCGGGTAACAGCGACACGACTTCTAAGAAGTTAGTTGACCAAATCAGTAACTACTACGCAGGAAAAAGTGCTGTGACGGTAGCGAGTGAGTCATCAGAATCGATTTTAACGCAGTTTATTAGCCTGAATAATGCTCAAGACTTCTTCCAGTTAGAGAACGCACTTAAGCGTCTAAACTCGGTGGCAAGCCTAGATATTCTGAAGATTCAGAACAACGAAGTCACTTTCCGAATTCACTTATTGTCGACTCAACAAGAGTTTGAGCAAGAAGTAGCAAGTATTCGACAAGTCGCGAAGGTTGAAGAATCTTACATTGAGCCTGAAGTGAGCCCTGAATTTGAAACTCAAGACAACACAATGTCTGTAGGTGATGATTCAACAGACGCTGCTGAAGTCGTTGGTGACGAAACTGACTCAGGCGTACAAGTGATTAAGGGCAACGAGATATCTGAGGATGCTGAGCTAACGAATACGCCTGACGCAACGTTAGAGGATTCTAGTACAGAAGATCTAACCATCACTGCGCCAGTACATGCTAAGCCAAGCTTGGTATACGAGTGGGTTCGCTCATAATTGTCAGCTGACATGACTGATTGAAATGAAAACTTGAAAAAAGCCCTGCAAGAGCAATCTCGCAGGGCTTTTTGTTTGTAAGCGGTCAGTTTAAAAGCATGGGCTCAATATTATTGCTCGAACTTAGCTTTTTCTCTCTTTTCTACTTCAGAAAGACGCTTCAACTTGATGCCTAACTCTTTGGCTCTAAAGCGAGTAAATAAGATATTGCCCGCGAAACCTAGAGTCGTCAGAAGCAGTTCTACAGCCGCTAATAAACGTTCACCATCGTCTACATACAAGATAGTTAATGCGTGTAGGAAATAGAGCATCAAGACGAAATTTGCCCATGCGTGCGTATAAGGTTTTCCTGCTAAAATGCCCGGTAATGGCAATAACAGCGGGATAGCCCAAGCAATCGCCAGTGTGACATTACTGAGATGAGGGTGCGGTGAAAGCGTCATCTGCCAAGCCACCACCCAGAATAACAGTGACAAGTTGCCCGCTAAAGCAAGGTAGCGAAATAGCTTGGTTTTGGGAGACATAGCCTTCTCTGGCATATACATCATTGAGAAATTCCCTTCTGATTTATTGCGATGCGCGCTAGGCGTTTACCTAGGTTTTGCGCCAACTCAATCTCTTCTTTGCTAAGTGAAGCGCTCTCTCCAGTACTGCTTGCACCATAAGGCGTACCACCAGTTTGAGTGGTGTGCAGCGCCGGTTCTGAGTAGGGGATGCCCACGACTAACATGCCGTGATGAAGCAGGGGCAACATCATGCTTTGTTGTGTTGTCTCTTGACCACCATGCAATGATGAAGAAGAGGTAAATACACAACCTGGCTTATCGATGAGATCACCATTGATCCACATTGATGTCGTGCTATCCCAAAAGTGCTTCATTGGCCCGGCCATGTTACCAAACCAAACCGGACTGCCTAGCGCCAAACCATCACAAGATCGAAGCTCTTGTAACGAGGCAATAGGATCGGTTGGTTGATAGCGTGAATCAGGCTGCTCTTCTACCGTGTACACGTCGTTCACCGTTCTTAACATGGCTTCACAGTTTGGAATAGACTCAATCCCTCGTGCAATCTGCCTTGCTAGAGCTTGTGTGTTGCCGTGGCGGCTGTAGTAAAGAACAAGAATGTTAATGCTCATATTGGATTACAGAATCTCTAGCACTTGCTCTGGTGGACGACCAATTTTTGCTTTGTTGTTCGCGACAACGACTGGGCGCTCAAACAGTTTTGGATTGGTTGCCATCGCGGCGAAAAGATCTTCATCAGTGACTGAAGCATCACCAAGGTTTGCTTCTTTGTAGTCCGCTTCTTTGGTGCGCATCATGTCGCGAACACTGTCAAAACCAAGCTGAGTGAACAGTACTTTCAGCTGTTCAACTGTTAACGGAGTCTCTAGGTATTTGATTACCTCTGGCTGTACGCCGTTTTCCTGAAGCACTTCTAGAGTTTGACGGCTCTTTGAGCAGCGTGGGTTATGATAAATCACGACAGACATGGTTCTTCCTCATTATTATTTTTGATTTAGTTGTTTAGCTGAAGCCACCAGGGGTGACTTCTTTTTTGTGTAACGTTGAGCTTTCTTTTTATTCTGGTAACGAGCTGTTACCAGTAAACACTCTATTGTAGCGACAAGAAGCGCTCTCGTTGAATCATTAGCTGATCAATTCGAGCGTCGTAGCGTGCTTGTTTTAGGCTTCCTAATTCTGCGATTTGGCTTGCTTGCGTGTAGTACTGAATCGCTTTGTTCCAGTTGGCTTGCAGTGCCAAAATTTCTGCACGAGCAGCCAGTTCTTCGTCGCTATTACCAAGGCTCGTATTTACTTTTGAAAGTAAGTGCCAGCCATTGGTGTCATTCGGGTTATCGTGCGTGTAACGCTGCAATACGCGAACCGCTTCTTGAAGATCTTCATTTTCAATCAGTGCGTTGGCGTAGTTAATGGTCAGAACCGGGTTGTTTGGTTGACGAACCAGTGCCGATTTAAGTTCTTTAATCGCAATCTCAGGCTGCTTCTTCTCGATGTGCAGATCCGAAATAGCATCTAGATAAAACAGGTTGGTTGGATCGCTGTTAATCAGCTTGTTCAGGATGGGCTCTGCTTTGTCTAATTTTTTAGAGTCTAGGTAAACCAGTGCTTGGCCATATTCTAATGACGGAACCAAAGCTTTAGGGGCTTTCTTTAGCTGACGCTCAAACCAATCAAGAGCAGCATCATTATTAATGCCAGCATAGCGCGCAACAATGCGGGCTCTTGCTAGGTGGTAGTCCAGAGAGGGAGCCAGTTTCAGTGGCGGGTAACTACGAGCACGAGCACGTGAATCGGTAATTCGGTCTTCTGGTAATGGGTGAGTCAGTAGCATTGGCGGTGGTGTGCTCGCATAGCGATATTCATCAGCTAAACGGCCAAAGAAACGTGGCATCGCATTCACATCAAACCCAGCTTTTGCTAGCGTGTTGATACCAAAGCGGTCGGCTTCTTTTTCATTACTACGGGTGTAGTTGATTTGGCTTTGCATATTACCCGCAGTCGTTGCCGTTAGGGCTGCAATGCCGGCTTCAGGAGCTGCAATTGCCAGTAATACAGAGGCTGCTAGCGCTGCAATGGTTGCTGGAGAGCGGCGCGCTTGGTCTTCCATACTACGCGCTAAGTGACGTTGGGTTACGTGCGCGATTTCGTGCGCTAATACAGAAGCTAATTCACTTTCAGATTGTGCATGCAGGAATAGACCTGAGTGCAAAGCAACGTAACCACCAAAGAAAGCAAAGGCGTTGATGTTGCGGTCACGGATCATAAAGAACTGGAAAGGTGTCTTTACATCATTTGCGTTCGCGACTAGACGATGGCCAAGCGTATCAATATACAGGTTTAGAACTGGGTCGTTTACGATAGGCTGGCTGCTTCTGATGATGCGCATGTAGGCATCACCATAGATAAGCTCTTGGTCGATAGTGAGTGTGCCGCCAGCAGCGGTACCGATATCTGGTAGCTCCAAACTATTGGTATTTGCCATAGTTGGGGTGCTTAATGTGGCTGCGATGCATAAGCAAGCAATTGAGCGAGCGCGTTTAAACATATTAGTCAGTAATACTCCGTTTCTTCTGACAGTAAGACAAGTGCAATGCAAATTGGTTCTTTATCTGATTTAACCTTTGCCAAGTGCGTGCGCTATCATGAAGGAGGATGAATGAATGATGGCGCGTTTTCAAAAACAGATTACAATACGACCCTTATAATAAGCATCGAGCTCAAGAATGACACCTAATATTCTAGATTTACGCCAAGAGCGCTGTCCAATGGCGCTATTATTAGCCAAGCGTCACAGTGTAAAGTTAGAAGTAGGGCAGTCATTGTCAATTTATGTGTCTGATAACAGTTCGATGAAAGATATTGTTACTTATTTGTCTAAGCAAGCCTATGACGTCATCACTGAGGTTTGCTCTAATTACCATCATCTCCTCGTCACTAAAAAGGAATTGCAGTCAGATGCTTGAAATGGTCAATCGTTGGTATAAACGACGTTTCTCTGATCCCCATGCTGTCAGTTTGGTTGCCATCATTCTCTTCGGCTTTATTACGATCTACTTCTTTGGTCACCTAATTGCACCACTCTTGGTTGCGATTGTGTTGGCTTATTTGCTTGAGTGGCCTGTTACCCAACTTCAAAGACTCGGTGTTCCAAGAACGCCTTCGGTGATGTTGGTGATCATGATGTTCTTTAGCGTGATGCTACTTGCGATCTTTGGCTTGGTACCAACCATTTGGCAACAAGTGGGCAATCTAATTAATGATATCCCAAGCATGTATGGCAGCTTGCAAAACTTCATTGCGACGATTCCTGAACGCTATCCAGAATTAGCTAACCTGCAGATCGTTGAGTCCATTATGTCTAACGCCAAGAACAAAGCGTTAGGTTTTGGTGAAAGTGTTGTCAAAGGTTCTCTTGCTTCTCTTGTGAGCTTAGCGACCTTAGCGGTTTACTTGATTCTTGTACCACTGCTTATTTTCTTCTTGTTAAAAGACAAAGAAGAGATGATCAGAATGGCGAGCGGTGTACTTCCTCGAAATCGTCGTTTAGCGACCAAAGTATGGGAAGAGATGAACCAGCAAATCTCGAACTACATTCGCGGTAAAGTCTTAGAGATTTTAATTGTTGGTGGTGTCAGCTACGTAACCTTTGCGATTCTGGATCTGCGTTATTCAGTCTTGTTGGCTGTCGCGGTTGGCTTCTCGGTACTGATCCCTTATATCGGCGCGGCAGCTGTGACTGTTCCTGTGGCGATTGTAGGCCTGTTCCAGTGGGGATTAGAGCCTCAGTTTTACTGGTTGCTTCTCGCTTACGGTATTATCCAAGCGCTAGATGGTAACGTGCTCGTTCCTGTTCTTTTCTCTGAAGCGGTGAACCTGCACCCAGTGGCCATTATTGTTGCCGTGTTAGTGTTTGGTGGACTGTGGGGATTCTGGGGCGTGTTCTTTGCTATCCCGTTGGCAACGTTAGTTAAGGCGGTTTGGAATGCCTTACCGAGTCACGCATTAGACGATGACCCCGAACATCAAAAGTAATTGATCTTGTTATAGAAAAAGGCCGAACATCCATGATGTTCGGCCTTTTTGCTCTTAGCTTAATAATTAGCTTAATAATTAGCTTAATGAGTGTTGCTATTGCCTTAGAAAGTGATGAATCTAAGTCATTAACTCACTCAAATCGCCCTTAAGCTTCTTGATTGAAGTAATCTAGAACCACTTCGTGGTGAGTCTTAGTCTTGAACTTGTTGAAGACATGTTCAATCCGACCTTCTTCATCAATTAGGAAGCTAATACGGTGCAGACCGTCGTAGATTTTACCCATGAATTTTTTCTCGCCCCAAACGCCAAACTGTTCAGCAACGCTGTGGTCTTCATCAGATAGCAGGGTGAAGTTTAGAGATTTCTTCTCAACGAAGTTTGGTAGACGTTTTACTGGGTCAACACTCACACCTAGAACAACCACGTTTAGGTCATCAAGCTGTGTTTTGATATCACGCAGGCCTTCCGCTTGCACAATACAACCTGGAGTCATTGCTTTAGGGTAAAAATAGAAAAGTACTTTTTTACCTTTGAAGTCACCAAGAGATACGATATTGCCATCTTGATCTGGAAGAGAAAAAGCAGGTGCTGGAACACCAGCCGTTAGCGTATTCATGACATTTCCTTTTTAAAGACTGTTTTTGATAAAGTTGAGCGAGCCTTGGACTGATAGGCTCTGACACAGCGAATCGAATTCTTCTTGTAGCTGCATCAAATTACATTCTGATTGCACAGAAGCGGTAATAGAGATATGGAATTGGTCGTTGTCGAGTTGAACCTTAGATTTATTGATGGTTCGTGCACTTAACGAATCGAGGCCGATGTTTCGGTCTGCGAAGAACTGGGTAAACTGCTCAGTAAGTCCGATTTTATCGTCTGACTCAACGAACACCTCTACTGTGTAAGAGTTCTCAATAACATCATGAGTTGAGGTTCGCTTCATAATCGTAATCAAGTCGTGCTCTTGTCCAAGCAAGGGCAAGGTGGTTTCAACGCGGGTAATGTTGTTTGCCTTTCCAGACAGCAGCATGATAAGCGTAAATTCTTCGCCAAACAGGGCGATACGGCTATCAATAATGTTACAGCCTGATTGGGTGACTAAATGAACCACTTGGTTGCATACACCTGGGCGATCAGTGCCCACAGCTGTGATTACTAGATGTTGAGTCATAAAATCACGTCTCTTTATATTCCATTGATTCATGCATGTTAGCACAGTTAGCTCGTGGAATAAGCGTGCGTGCGGGGCTTTTTATGTGCGACCTTGCTTCGAACATGCAACCAATGATAAGAATATCGAGCGCGTTAAAAAATGAGATAGAGCGATGAGAGCACAGCTTACTTGTTACTGACATCCAGTGATGTGCTATCCGCTAGATTGAGTGCAGGTTACCCAAATTCTAGGTAGAACGCCGTTAGAAGTCGTTTTACCTCAAACATACGACAATATTTAATGCAGATGTTGCCGGTAAGCCACTTTAATGTCTTGTGTTTATTGATTGGCTTACAGTAACATGCAAAAAGAATAAATTAAGGGAGATAGACATGTTTTCAGGAAGTATCGTTGCGCTAGTTACGCCATTTAATACAGATGGTGAAGTGGATTTCGACAGCCTTAAAAAGTTAGTTGAGCACCATATTGCTGCAGGTAGTGATGGTCTGGTTGCGGTTGGCACAACAGGTGAGTCTTCAACACTCACTATTGAAGAGCATGTCAAAGTCGTCAACAAGATCGTTGAATTTGCTGATGGTCGTATTCCCGTTATCGCTGGTACAGGTGCAAATGCAACTCATGAATCTGTTCTATTCAGCCGTTTGTTGAATGGTTCTGGTATTGCTGGTTGCCTGAGCGTAACGCCTTACTACAACAAACCGACTCAAGAAGGTTTGTACCAACACTACAAAGCGATTGCTGAAGTCAGTGACGTTCCACAAATTCTATACAATGTTCCAGGTCGTACTGCGGTAGACTTGTTGCCAGAAACGGTTGCTCGTCTTGCTGAGATCGAAAACATCGTTGCACTGAAAGATGCGACGGGTGATCTCGACAGAATTGCAATTCACCGTGAACTTTGTGGCGAAGACTTTATCTTACTAAGTGGTGACGACTTAACAGGCCTAGAATTTGTTAAGCGTGGTGGCGATGGCGTGATCTCTGTAACGAACAATGTTGCAGCCGCTGATATGGCAACCATGTTCAAGCTAGCAAAAGAAGGTAAGTTTGAAGAAGCGGAAGCGATCAATGAGCGTTTGATGCCTCTACATAAGAATTTGTTCGTTGAGTCTAACCCTATTCCCGTAAAATGGGCGGTTCATAAAATGGGTCTGATTGCTGAAGGTGGCTTACGTCTACCGCTGACTGAACTGTCAGAGCCAGCTCAACCTGTTGTTGCTCAAGCAATGACTGAAGCGTGCATTTACTAAAACGTATGAAGTGATGCCGAAGCGAACCTTCGGCATTTAGGAGTATAAATGAAGTATTCTCACCAGCTAGTGATTGGGTCACTGGCTGTTTTCGTTCTTACAGCATGTTCTGGCAACCCGACTCAACGTCGCCAAGCCAAAGATGATTTCGAATACTTAGAAACACCTGAGTTTTCACAATGGCAATTGCCTGTAGATGCTCAGCCTCAGTTCTACCCAAATTTTGACATCCCAAGCGGTGAATTCAGTGGTGGTACTGGTCGTGAAGTGGATATTCGTCCACCGCAACAGGTTCTTGAGCTGATCCCAGGTGCTCGATCTGAGCGTCAGAATGGTGAAGTGACACTATGGCTTCTTCGTGCTGAAGAGGCAGACCGCGTGTGGCAAACGGCTGTAGATATGCTGGCTCAACGTGGTATTGGTATTCGTGAGCAATCAGAGAATGAGATTGAGACCGATTGGGTAACTTGGGTTTCTGAAGATGAAGACGTAGAGATTGGTAGTCGTTACTCTATCTCTCGCTTCCAAGCAAACAACCGTCATGGCTTCAAGATTAATCTGATTGATTGGCGTGAAGGTACTGAAGAGAAAACAGTAACGGCAACCAATAAAGAGCGTTACAACGCGTTCCTGACCAACCTAGTTATGGCTAAGTACGATGAAAACCTTCGTGCTGAAGCGGCGCTGAAAGCGCAAGAGTTGGTGAAGCGTATTCCAATTTCAATGGGTGCTGACCGTAGTGGTTTCCCTGTGATTATTGCTCGTACGCCATACAATGTATTCTGGCAGCGTCTGCCTAACTTGTTGCCTGAAATGGGCTTTGAGCTTGAAGAACGCAATCAATCTCAGGGTACGGTGAAGGCGAAGTACGCAGCACCAGATGATGAGTTCTGGGAAGAAATTGGCCTACAGCCTATCGACTTAGCGCCAGGCACTTACAACTTCCTATTTGGTGACCTTGGCAACCGTACGTCAATCAACGTAACGGATGCATCAGGTAAGCCAGTAGAAGAAGAGCTGCTTAAGTCTATGGTTCCGGTATTAGCGCATATTGCTGACCAAACCAAAGATGACAAAGAAGCGAAAGCTGAGTAGTCATTCAAGCCGTCACAAGCTGAGTTAAATCAGCCTTGTGATTAGCAAAAGCAAATAAAAAAGAGGACACACTGTGTCCTCTTTTTTATTGTATTCGTTGTCATCAGGCTACATTGGTCAATCAAAATTGGTCAATCAAGCTGATTAGCCAAAGCAAAAGGCTATGCGTCTTTATTGTCTTTGGATTCTTCCTTTTGAGCTTTCTCTTGGTTAAGTTTATCCGAGCGATTGAGCTTATCTAAATCTCGCTCAGTTTTACCACGCCCCGTCAGATCCATATTGGCTGTCTGTTTGAGCGCTGCGATGTTACCCACAACAACGCTAACTACGATGATGATGATAACCCAAGGGTTTGTAAGCCACTCCAACATAAGCGCTCCTAATGACTGATATTCGCTACGAAGCGTGCATAGATCTCGTCTAGCTGCTCCATAATAATCTCATACCCTAATACTGGCTTAGATTGGAGTTGCTTGCCAAGTAAAGTCGGAGATAACTGTGATAAACACGACTCCGATACTTTGCGATGGCTGATATGCCATGGTTCGATCGCCACACCACCCAAATCTTGGCTGTAAGGAAAGAAGAAACCAAATTGTGCAGCATGAACTAATAGCCATTGGTAAAACGATTGCTGGTGGCCAGTAAGGTATTCCCATGGTTCTAATTGCAGATGTATGCCTTCAGGTAAGTGGTTACGAGCAAAGACATCGAAGTCACAACCCCAATGATGACGACTCGCGCCGGGAAGCGCAGACCATCTCAGGATAGCCGATAGCTTTTGTTGTTCGGTCAGTTTTGAAGCATCAAGAGGTTGGCTTTCTGAATCTAATATCGGAGCTTCGCCAGAAAACTTACGGTTCCAAATCAGAGATTGCCTTTCATAGTCGCGAAAGCCACTGGCAATCTCCATTTTAAAACCAGCGAGCTGAGCAGCTTCAATCAAATTATTCAGGTCATTCTTAACCTCACTGTGGACCAAGAAGATCTTGGTGCCGATCAGGCTAGGCTCTAGATGAGAATCTGATTGTCCGGTAAGCTGCTCTGGTGTCATAACGAGTCTCTCAATAATTGGATGCTATGAATCGCTGATGAAAGACTATTTAGCGAATAGGTTCACTAATGTTCTTTCGTACATGTCAGTTAGCTTTTCTAAATCGGCTACCTTCACGCATTCGTTAACCTTGTGAATCGTTGCATTCACAGGGCCTAGTTCAACCACTTGTCCGCCCATACGTGCAATAAAGCGACCATCAGATGTACCGCCAGTCGTTAGCAGTGCTGGTTTCACATCATTGACGTGACCCACTGCATCAACAATAGCATCAAGCAGTGAACCTGCGTCTGTTAAGAACGGGTCGCCATTGAATGTCCATCTTAGGTCGTATTCGAAATCATACTTGTCGAGTGTCGTTGTGATGCGCTCAACGATGATGTCGTTGCTTAACTCTGTACTAAAGCGTAGGTTAAACTGAACATTAAACTCACCAGGGATCACGTTTGAAGCACCAGTACCCGCACTCACATTTGGAATTTGGAAACTGGTTGGCGGGAAGTAATCATTACCTTTATCCCACTCAGTTGTTGCTAGCTCATTAATAGCAAGCAGAGAGCTGTGTACTGGGTTGTTTGCTAGGTGAGGGTAGGCAACATGACCTTGTGTGCCTTTAATCGTTAGGTCGCCAGTGATAGAGCCACGACGGCCGTTCTTCACGACATCACCCACGAACTCAGTGCTCGATGGTTCACCAACGATACACATATCGATGTTTTCACCGCGCGCCATTAATGCTTCAACAACACGTACAGTACCGTTGATGAAAGGACCTTCCTCATCTGAAGTGATCAGGAAACCAATTGAGCCTGTGTGGTCTGGGTGTTTGGCAATGAACTGCTCGACGGCAACAATCATTGAAGCCAGAGAGCCTTTCATATCAGCAGCGCCACGGCCATGTAGGAAACCGTCTACGATAGTCGGTTCGAATGGCTTAGTGTTCCACTGTTCGATTGGGCCTGCAGGTACCACATCAGTGTGACCAGCAAAAGCAAACAGAGGCGCTTCAGTACCACGACGAGCCCAGAAGTTGGTCGTATCTTCAAATACCATCACTTCGATTTCAAAACCGAGTGCTTTTAAGCGTTCAATCATCAGGTCTTGGCAGCCTGCATCTTCTGGTGTTACCGATTGACGGCTGATTAGGTCTTTTGCCAGAGCCAAAGTTGGGCTATCTGTCATCCTTGAATTCCTTGTTTAAATAAAACGTCTAGTCATTAATTTTTAGAAGCTGATTCAATGATCAACGTCCAGTTGTCTGTCTATGTAAATACAACGATCTAAGCAAAAATAGCCGCGTATTGGTCGGCTTTAAATCCGATGTGAAGCTTACCTTCAACTTTTAAGATTGGGCGCTTGATCATGGCAGGTTGTTCAACTAGCAAAGTCACCGCTTTTTCTTCTGTTAGGGTGTCTTTCTGTTCTTGAGAAAGTTGGCGATAAGTCGTACCACGTTTGTTTAGCACAAGCTCCCAACCTAGCTCAGAGCAGAAGCTTGTTACTAGCTCTTCTGTGATGCCTTGTTTGCGATAATCGTGAAATTCGAACTCGATACCTTCAGCTTCGAGCCATTTCTTTGCTTTTTTAATGGTGTCGCAATTTGGGATACCAAACATGGTGATAGTCATTATTCTTCCTTTGAGTGATTTTATTTCATTGTTATGAGTTGAATCCTATCAGGAAGCAGCAACTCAGACAAAATAGAGTGATGAATATTTCATAGAGTGAAAAAAAAGCGTAAGAAAATGTCACTATTGGAGACTTATTGATCAGCCTCAACATGTTGTCAGCGAAAAAAGAAATAATTGAGCTGCACATATATAGGAGGTGTCAATGGAGTTGAGTCCTGTTTTTGCAAGGCGGCTATATTTAGCATTGTTAGTGGAAAGCCTTGATAGGCCAAATGTGCCTAAACTCATCGAAAAAACGGGGTGGCCTCGTCGTACTATTCAAGATGTACTCAAGGCGTTACCGGGGATCGGTATCGAACTTATGTTTGTTCAAGATGGGCGACGTCATAATGATGGCTATTACCAGTTATCCGACTGGGGGCCATTTGACAGTCAATGGGTTATCCAGCGTAAAGGCGATATAGCAACAAGCCTTGGATTTAGTGCATAAGCCAGCGAAAGCTGGCTTTCTTTTGGGTGTCATAAAATCAAAGCATATCGATATGCCGCTTTAGTTGCTTACTCGCACAGGTAGGCGGTACCAAGCATAGTCACGGAAGTGCTGAAATCTTGGGGTAGGGTAAAGATGACGGTATCTGCGCCTAGCTCAATCGTATTCGACTTGAGTTGATTCATGGCGCCTTGAATCAATGTGTCATTTGGGTAAAACAGGTAGTTGTACCAATGGCCTTCGCTGCCTGTGACTTCCCCTTTATACTGACATTTATCGATATTAATCACGCCATGGTAATCCATTTGCACGTTGGCAGCTTCGCTATGAGGCGTTGATGTCGGTGTCGTGCAACCGAGTAACACGCTACTCATAGCCAAAGCGATTAATTCCTTTTTCATACGCTTATCCTGTTATTTCATCAAATAAATCGCGAAGCCTATCCAGCTAGCAAACAATAATAACCACGGCAATTTACTGGCGTGATTTGATGTTGTTTCATTATCCAAGTCGACATTCTGTTCTTGGTCTTGGTTCGCTTGTAGAGTCTGCTTCTCTTTCTGTACGCGCTTTTTAGCTTTATCGGCTTGGCGGCTGCGTTCTTTTTGCTGTTTCTTGTACAGTGCGATGCCTTTCTCGATACCCTGAGCAATCAGTTTAGTTTGTTCTTTGGTTTGAGCTGGCTTTTGAGTCGCTTTGGCTATCTTCAGTGCTTCCTGTTGAGATTCAACAGAGGGCGTATTAGTTTTGTTTTTCATACTGAGTTCGACAATTAAAACGGATTGGCTACTAAGATAACGCAAAGCTAGTTAAGTATGAATGATTTGCGTTAAAGTGTTGGTTTGAAAATAAGTGAAAGTGAGATTTGTGCGGTACTCCATAGAACAATACGACAAGCACGGCTTTTTGAAAGCTCCAATCTTGCTCTGGCTAGGTTGGTTGTTTCTTGCGAAAGCCTTGGTCGTTTTCATTGTTGCAGGCGCAAGCCGAGAATCGGGAACCGATATTCTTGAGATAATCTACCCAGACCATCAGATGTTTTATGTCGGGATCGCGTTGAGTGTGCCTAGTTTGCTGCTGATGTGGTTATTTGGGCTAAGATCGCCAGATAGAAAGCGCCTTAACAAAGTCGTGTCATGGGGACGTTGGGTTACCATGATGGCTATCTTGGCACAGGGCTCCCATACGATTTATTTAATCTATTTGGATAACGGATGGTTCCGTTGGTCAAATGGCATCACCCTATTGTTGCTGCTGTGGTTAGCGCTTTATCTAACCAATAGCCATGCTGCAAGGGATTGCTTTAAAGTGGTTGAGCTCGAAGACTGATTCTCATCAAAACATTTGTCCCATTCACAATTATACTTAGAAGCTAAAACTGGAAGGAATAATCTATGCTTAATGTTTCAAATGAGCAGCCTAACGTTCAAAGTGCTATTTTGCCTGAAGCTGGGCCTTTCGCGCTTTACGTTCAACTTAAAGTGAACGCTAATACTGCTAATGTACTAGCAGAAATTCAAAAGCTTCCGACTCTAATCGACGAACTAAACCAAACTCAGCCTGATGCGAACTTAACGGCATCGGTTGCGTTCTCAAAAGCTTTTTGGGATAGGTTCGAGCAAGCAGCGCCCGCTGATTTGATCGACTTCCCTGTGCTGGGTGAAGGTGATATCACAGCACCGAGCACACTGTCTGACGTTCTGATTCACTGTCATTCAAACCGACATGATCTGCACTTCTTTATCTTGCGTAAATTGCTATCTGAAGTAGCAGCTGATGTTGAAGTGGTTGATGAAACTTATGGTTATCGCTTCCTAGACTCTCGTGACATGACAGACTTTGTTGATGGCACTGAAAACCCGAAAGACGCACAACGTGCTGAAGTCGCTATTGTGCCTGAGGGTGAATTCGCTGGTGGTAGTTATGTAATGGTGCAGCGTTTTGTGCACAATCTGCCAGCTTGGAATCGCTTGAATGTGTCGGCACAAGAGAAAGTGATTGGCCGAACTAAACCTGATTCAATTGAGTTAGATGATGTTCCTGCGGCGTCTCACGTTGGCCGTGTGGATATCAAAGAAGAAGGCAAGGGGCTTAAGATTGTTCGCCACAGTCTACCTTACGGTACTGCTACGGGCGACCACGGCTTATTGTTCATTGCTTACTGTAACGTTCGTCATAACTTCGATGCGATGTTAGAGAGCATGTACGGCGCAACAGATGGCAAAACAGACCAACTGCTTCGCTTTACCAAAGCAGTGACTGGCGCTTACTACTTTGCACCTTCAACTGACATGTTGAGTGTATTAACGATTAAGTAAATCACCTCATCTGCAGCAAAGAAAGGGAGCCTCAGGGCTCCTTTTTTATTAAAGCTTTATATGAACTGGTCGATATAAGAGCAATCGTGAGTTTTATTCATCTTTTTGTAAGCGAAGGTCTATGGCTATAACTGTTAATACCAATGTCTCAGCGCTGGTGGCCCAGAGAAACCTCTCTAATGCCAATAACATGCTGAACCAATCTTTGGAGCGCTTGGCTTCAGGGAGTCGTATTAACAGCGCTAAAGACGATGCTGCAGGGCTACAAATTTCGAACCGCTTGGAAGCGCAGATGAGTGGGATTGATGTCGCTGTGCGTAATGCGAATGATGGTATATCTATCATGCAAACCGCTGAAGGCGCGATGAATGAAACCACCAATATCATGCAGCGCATGCGCGACTTGTCTCTACAAGCAAGCAACGGTTCAAATAGCCAGTCGGAAAGAACGGCGATTCAAGAAGAGATTACCGCCTTAAACGATGAGCTGAATCGTATTGCAGAGACCACTTCTTTTGGTGGCAAAAAACTTCTCAATGGTAATTTTGGTAGTACGTCATTTCAGATTGGTGGCAGTTCGGGCGAAGCCGTGCAGATTGGTTTGAAAAGTATGCGTACTGATGACATCAACATGGGAGGCTTTAGCTACGTTGCTAATGGCATGGCCAGTGATTCATGGGCAGTGAAATCAAACCAGAATGATATGACGATGTCGTTTACCGATCGTTTTGGCCAGCCTCAAGAGATCATCATTAATGCGAAAGTCGGCGATGACATTGAAGAGTTGGCGACCTACATCAATGGTCAAACGGATCTGGTCTCAGCTTCGGTTAATGATGATGGGCAGCTTCAAATCTACATGTCTGGTGAAGATACCTCTGGCACTACCTCTTTCTCTGGTTCACTCGCGAGTGAACTGTCGATGTCAGCGGGTTACTATGAGTCGGTGAATGACATCAATGTGACGGATGTGGGTGGTGCGCAGCGTGCTGTTTCTATTTTAGATACCGCGATGAAGTACGTGGATAGCCATCGCTCTGAATTAGGCGCAATGCAAAACCGCTTCGACCACGCCATTAACAACCTTGAAAATGTTCATGAAAACTTGGCGACCTCAAACAGTCGAATCAAAGATACCGATTACGCCAAGGAAACGACTCAGATGCTAAAGCAGCAAATTCTGCAGCAAGTTAGCACCACTATTCTGGCTCAAGCGAAGCAAGCACCTAACCTTGCCTTAACCTTGTTAGGTTAATCAATTACTTTAAATCTCATAACACCATTTCAGTCTATTTGGCTTCTTTGGTTAATAAAAACACAAAACCTCGCTCGACGGATTTCTCGACAACTTTAGCGTTTTTCTTATCTTTTTTTGATAAATTTATTACCAGTCACGCTTTCTTCTCCTTTATCGCTATTTCTTTAATTTTATTGTTTTTTTCCTAAAGGTTTCGTCAATTACGCCGTTATTAAAAGTAACTTTGAGAGAACTACTTGGTTTTCCGAGACGTCGGAAACCGCAATACCGGAAAATCAATTGGAGAAATCACCATGGCAGTGAATGTAAATACAAACGTTTCAGCGATGACTGCGCAACGTTACCTAAACAACGCAAACAGCGCACAACAAACATCAATGGAGCGTCTAGCTTCTGGCTCTAAAATCAACAGCGCAAAAGATGACGCTGCGGGCCTACAAATCTCGAACCGTTTGAACGTTCAAAGTCGTGGCCTTGATGTTGCTGTACGTAACGCGAACGACGGTATCTCAATTGCACAAACTGCTGAAGGTGCAATGAACGAGACGACTAACATCCTGCAACGTATGCGTGATTTGTCTCTACAATCTTCAAACGGCTCAAACTCAAAATCTGAGCGTGTAGCGATTCAAGAAGAAGTAACTGCGCTTAACAATGAACTTAACCGTATCGCAGAAACCACATCTTTCGGTGGTAACAAAC
>NZ_JBFRTQ010000108.1:0-16444 GCF_041474195.1 Vibrio sp. 10N.222.52.C3
ACTATATTAGTTATATCTAAAATTAGTAAATTATATGAAAGCAGGTGCTCTATATTAGCAAGTGACACCGACTCGATCGATGTTATGTCATAACCACAACGGTTCAGGTATGGAATTGGATAGTTTTCAGGGTTGTCATCGACTATAGCAACAGATTTTGTCTTATATATATCTACTTTCGATTCCTTAAACATCTCAGATAACATAGAGGAGTAGTCTGAGTGTTTAATTTGTTTTTTTTGTTTATTAAAGTATCGGAAGATAACAAGTGCAATGGTGCCTAAAGGAACCGCTACACTAAAAATATTGGATAACCATCCCATATCGGTTCCTAACGATTGTACCGGAGATGCTATAGATTGTAGGAAATCTTTCATGATAGTTTTGTCATTAAGTTTATTTAAATCAGTATTTTAGTGATTTTCTGGTAATTCATTCCAACAGTCAATAGGTTAGATGTAAGACGAGGAGTGTTTAGAAGAAAACTCCTGTAAATGTAATATGAACATGCATTTCTTGTTCGTATACGCTTAATTTTTCGCTGTTAGAGGTGATGCCACGAACTAGCACAGAACCAATGATCTGCACTAGATACACTAGAAGATAAGCTCTATTCATTTTAAGAAGCTTTGGGGTATAAACGTCTTAGGGAAGAACGCTTGACATTTGTAAACACATGTCGTTTATTTCGAAGTTACGTCCATTGTTGTGTTCGATTTCAAACGCTTGATGCCCAAGTAGTCAAATACCACTGAGTAAATTCCTCCGTAACATTCCATTTCAAGCACTTTCAAAACTAAAAGAGAAAACAAGTCCCGGTCTAAAAACGAAGTAAACCATTGAGGGCGGCCGAGTTCCCCCCGAACTCGACCTGTTCCAGACGCGCAAGCAAAGGCGTTTGGTTTCTGGCGTACTTATAAATTAACCAATTTCAGTTTGTTGTGTAAATAATCAATAGCTTGGCAATTGATAGGTAGGTCGTATTTTGCTGTGCAAAAGCATAGAAATGAATGATGGCGAGCGTGGTACTTGAGTTCATGCAAGGAGGCTGGCGTATTGAAGCGAAAGGGCTGACACAATATGAAACATGACTTACCAGTTAATAATATCGTTAAATTTAAATTTGCAGGCATTTATAACTAGCTAGTGGAGTGTGCTAGTTTTATGAGTTGGTTATCTTTTATTCTGGTGTTATGCACTGCTTTTGAATTTAAAGTTAGTTTTACTATCTGAATTATTATTTCTGACGGGATAAATGATTGTTTAATGTTGATTTGACAAGATCTTCAAGTATCCTTTATGTAAACAAAACGTTAAATATCGAAAGTAAATTAACAATCATTAAGGAGTCGATGATGTTACATGCTCACGAAAATACCCTACATATTACCCACCTCAGTAACCACGCGGTTGAGGAGTTGTCACCTTCATTCTCTAAGCTACCAAGTACAGAGCATGCGGATGGCCAGTTTCGATTGAGAAGGTACTCGGTGGTTCAATTCAGTAATGGACAAGTCGTTGAGCTAGACAAACATAACTTTGTTCAGTCTGAAAACATTAATCACTTTCAAGGTGACGTTGTTCGTCAGTTCGAGCCGATTGAAGCACCAATTCTAAGCAGCCAAGGCATGCAAGAGATGTGTGAACTGTTTATTGAAACCAACGGGCTTGAAGACGGACAAGAAATCGAAATCCACCAAATTCGTATCGCTGCCATTTATGAAGAGACGCAGGTTGCGCCAGAAGGCGTGCACCAAGATGGCTTCGACCACATCGCGTTAATTGGTGTGAACCGTCATAACATTGTGGGTGGCGAAATCATGCTATACCAAGATTCTCATGAAGCGCCATTCTTTAGAAAAGTGCTTGAAAACGGCGATGTTACGATGCTTGCAGACAGCAAGTTGTGGCACAACGCACAACCAATTCGCACTATAGACCACGATGAGATAGGTTACATGGATTTGTTTGTGCTAACGGCTAAGGATGCGCGTAATGTCCTTCACTCTTAATGATGTACGCCAACAGTTTAGCGCGTTAGGCCAATATCATAACGGCAAACCTGTGACCTTTTTTGATGGGCCAGGCGGATCTCAGGTGCCTGAGAATGTTTTAGCTTCAATGACCGAATACCTAGGGCATTTCAATTCAAACCTAGGTGGCCACTATTTTTCTAGCCAAAAGACCACGAGCTTAATGCAGCAAGCAAGAGAAGCGGCGCAAGCACTGCTTAATGCGGAGTCTTCTGGCAACGTTGTGTTCGGTGCGAATATGACATCGCTGACCTTCCAACTTAGTCGTGCGATCAGCCGCGACTGGCAAGAGGGCGATGAAGTTATCGTCACCGCATTAGATCATTATTCGAATGTATCGAGCTGGCAGCAAGCGGCAGACGACAAAGGGGCGATTGTTCGTCAAGTTCGTGTAGACGAGTCGGATTGCAGTTTGGATATGGCACATTTTGAGTCACTGCTGAATGAGAAAACCAAACTTGTCGCGGTGACGTTTGCTTCGAACACGACTGGCTCTATTGTCGACATGGCAAAAGTTATTGAGCTTGCACATCAGCATGGTGCGCAGGTTTATGTCGATGCCGTTCATTACGCGCCACATCACTTGATCGATGTTCAGCAGCTGAATTGTGATTTCTTAGCGTGTTCAGCGTATAAATTCTTCGGCCCGCATGTGGGCATTGCTTATGTTGCACCTCAATGGCTACACACGTTAAAGCCTTACAAGGTTGAGCCTGCAACCAATATTGGCCCAGGCCGTTTTGAAACAGGTACGCAAAGCTTTGAAGGCCTTGCAGGTGTGATTTCGGCGGTAGATTACTTGGCGCAATTCGGTGAGCCAACCGACTCATTGCGTTCTCGTTTAGAGCAAAGCTACGCGCTTTATAATAAGCATGAAAGCCAGCTCAGTGAGTACTTCCTTAAACGCTTGTCTGATCTTGAAGGGGCAAAGCTTTACGGGAAAACAGAGTTTGATTCGAACCTAAGAACGCCAACCTTTGCGGTTACCTTTGAAAACCATTCTCCAGAGTTCATCGCCAAGAAGCTGGGTGAACATAATATCTGTGTGTGGAACGGACATTTCTACGCATTAGGTTTGGTGAAACAGTTGGGTATTGAAGAGCAGGGCGTGGTGCGTATTGGTTGTATGCATTACAACTCGATTGAAGAGATCGACTTGTTGTTCAATGTGCTTGAAGGGATCTTGCGAAGCCATTAGTAGAAGTAATTAGCAAGAAGTCACGAGCACTTAATAGCGACAGAATTAGAAAAGAGCATACTTCTCTCATGAATAGTGAGTAGGAAATATGCTCTTTTTCGTTTCAGCGCGCTTATTTAGTTATCGCCTGTGACCTAATCAATACAGCGATTCGACTAAGAAAGCTGCTCAACAATTGCTACACCCACTGCGTGTGCGCTAGTTGGGTTCTGGCCTGTAATTACTCGCTCATCAACAATCACAAGCTCTTGCCAAGGTTGAACCTTGTTGAAACGCGCTGCGCTGCGAGCAAGAGACTCTTCCAGTAGGAACGGAATGTCGTTGATGGTGCCAAAGTCGATCTCTTCTTCACGTGTAAAGCCAGTCACCGATTTAGAGCTTAGTAGCTTCTCGCCGTTGCTTAAAACAATCGGAAGCAGCGCCGCAGGGCCGTGACATACTGACGCAATCACACCACCATCTTCGTAATGCTTAGCCGCAATAGCAGCGAATTGCTCGTTGGTTGCTAGGTCTGAAAGCAAGCCGAATCCGCCTGGGTAGAAGATAGCATCGTAGCTTTCTGCATTAATTTGGTTTACAGGAATCGTATTGTTGATGCGGTTTTGGAAGTCATCATCAGCCAAGATCTCAGCGTTTACTGAATCCCCTTCAATATCGATTCCGTACAATGGGCCTTTGCCACCCTTGATAGACGCGATGTCGTACTCAAAACCCGCAGCAATGATCTCTTTCAGAGCATGAGTCAGTTCAGGCGCGTAAGTACCGTTCGCTTGATCTGTGTCGCCTAGTGTTGCGTGGTTAGTTACAGGTATTAGTATTTTTTTCATGATTCGTCCCTTTGAGCACGTTTGTTTGGTTTCAGCGTTGTGGTTTTTCTTTAGGCATCGTGGTTTTTATTTAGAAAACCAAAATTTTCAATTTAGATGCCGCTGTTTCGTTACCTGTAATACTAGTAGCAAACCATTTGAGTGATAATATGCCGAATAGGCAAAACATTATTGCTATATAGCAATAGTGGATGTGAATTAGTCAGATGTGAATTCGTTAGACGTTAACAGGTGAAGTATGGATAGCTTTGAAGGTATTAATGAGTTTGTTGCGGTAGCCGAATGTCACGGCTTTTCTGCAGCAGCAAAACAACTGGGTTGCAGTACCAGTCATGTAAGCCGCCAAGTCTCAAGGCTAGAAGAGAGAGTGGGTGTGGCACTGCTTGCTCGCTCTACACGAATGGTGAGCCTGACCGAATCGGGTCACACCTATTATCAGCAGTGTAGAGATTTGGTCATTGGGCTTCAGCAAGCGAACGAGCAAGTGACTTCTCAGCAGACTCAGCTTAGCGGTACTCTGCGTGTGAGTGCGGCAGGCGCGTTTGCAGAAAATCATGTCGCGGCGGCGCTGATGGAGTTTGCTAAAGAGCATCCTGAGCTCACCATAGAAATGAATTTCAATACCAAGATGGTTAACTTCATCGAAGATGGCATCGATTTCGCGATTCGTTATGGTCGATTGGACGATTCAGGATTGGTGGCAAGAAAGCTGGTTGATCGCCCGATGGCAGCGGCAGCAAGCAAAGATTACATTGCTGAGTTTGGTGCTCCAGCGAATCCAGAACAACTCAAGCTGCACAGCTGTATTATCGCCAACAGTGACCAGTGGTTGTTCGAGAACGATGGAAATCCGCTAACCGCAGTCAGAGTTCATGGCCGTTGGAAAAGCAACAATTCAAGCGCTGTACTGAAAGCTTGCGAAGAGGGGCTTGGCATCGTTTATCTTCCTAAAAGCAGTTTCAATGGCAGTCTTAGCAATGGAAAACTCGTCCCTGTGTTAGAAGAGTATTGGGGAGCGGGCACAAGCAGTTGGATTGTTTATCAGAACCGTCGTTTTCTTCCACAGAGAGCACGGTTAGCTATCGACTTCTTAGTCTCATATTTCTCTGATTGGAATGAATAGTTCGTAGGTTTAAAGAATAGTGCGCAGGTTTAAAAGAATAGCGAACAGGATTTGAAGTGGTTGGGAGCGGATTCTTTCATCAGTTCAAGGCCAAAAGTAGAAAAAGATAATGGTTACATTGGTATAGGTTATCTATTTCTGTTTTTTGACGCGAATAATGGGATTGAGATGCTTGTCTACTTTTACTAACTCGTGTTAGCAATTGAGTTGTAGAGAAGGCCGCAACAGTACGATATACTAGATGGCATATTAATGTCCCTAGCGCGTGATAGATTCTGTGGAAGCGTTGGCAGGATGTGTTGTTATGCTCCAGTTTATGAAGTGTAGCTAGAGTGCGGAGTTGGCAATGTCTTCAATAAATTTCGAATCCACGTACGGTGTAATAACTATTCAAGATATGAATGTAGTGAGTGTTGACGCTAACTATGCTCGCATCTATGGATACCAATCGCCCGAAGAACTACTTTCTAATATCGATAGCTTTCTAGATTTAATCTCAGAAGATTACCATGTTTTAGCTTATCAAAATTACCTTGAAACGGTCAGTGGTCAACGCGACCCTCAGGTTCACACCTATACCAATGTTGATCGCAATGGCAGAGAGTTCACCGTGTTTTCTATCGACCATGTGACGGAGTGGCAGGGAAGACCTGCACTGCAAGTCACAGTGATCGATCTTTCCCCTGCGATTCAGCTGCAAAATGCGGTGCGTGAGCAAGATAAGATGTATCACGACATGATCATGCAATCTGGGCAGGGCATCTTGGTTCACCGAGATTTCAAGCCGCTGATGGTTAATCAATCTTGGGTCAACATGCAAGGCGCGGCTTCCATCGAGCAAGTATTAGAGCTGGACTCTATCCTTGAACTGGTACCAAAACAGAATGCCGATGGCATCAGCAAGCACTATCACGCGATCGTATCAGGGGAGTTGTCAGGTACTAGTACCGTGGTTGAAAACATTGGCTTTGACGGCGTTCATCGGTTCTTCAATATTTACGACAATGCGATTACTTGGAAAGGTCAGCCAGCCGTTCAGGTTGTGCTCGAAGATGTGACTCAAAAGGTGATGCTGGAAAAGCAGTTGGTACACCAAGCGAATTACGATGAAATGACGGATTTGCTTAACCGTAGGGCGATTTATGAGTGGCTGAGAGAGCACCTTGTCTCTGAGACTCACTTAGTGTGTATGCTGCTTGATATCGATGACTTCAAATCGATCAATGATACCTACGGGCACATGGTGGGTGACGAGGTAATTTGCGCATTGGCTGATATTACTAAGCGTAATGTTGAGGCTGTGGGCGGTGTCGCAGGTCGATGGGGCGGTGAAGAGTTCATTGTATTTATCCCTAATGCGTCGCCTCAGATTTCGCGTCAAGTGTCTGATCAGATCCGAGAGCAGTTTAATCAAACCGAATTTAAGATTGATGAACAGTTACGATTTAATTCGAGTGTCAGTATCGGAATCAGTGATAGCCAAGCCTGTGAAGACGGTGTCACGATTGATGCACTCGTGAATTTAACCGATCAATCTCTCTATCGCGCGAAAGCCAACGGCAAGAATTGTGTAGACGGAGATGTGGTTGCGCTCTAACGCCTAAAATCGTCATCGAAAGCGAATAGGATCGACAACGAAAAATGCCCTCAAGTCATCACTTGAGGGCATTTTATTTTTTGGCTATTCACTAAGCGCTTCTAACTATAAGAAACGTTTAAGTTCTACAAGTTATGCAGACACTTCCACTTCGTAAGAACCAAATTTACGGATGTTAATCACACCTGTATCTAGGATAAGGTATTGGCCTTTAATGCCTTGAAGTACGCCTGTCACTTCAGGATTCTTATCAAAGTTGTGCGATACAATCTTCACTGGGTGCTGCTCAACCGGGTAGCTCAGTGAAGTGATGTTTTCGCTCAGAATCTCGATTGCATCGTCACCAAACTTCGCTCTGATCTCTTGGATCTTATCTTCAACCAATGGCAATAGTTCTTTGGCTTTTTCTACCAACTCCATATCGTCGCCATCGCCTTTTAGCAGCGTGCGCCAGTTGGTTTTGTCAGCAATGTGCTTCGCTAACTCAACTTCGATCAGGCCAGAGATCTGACGTGTTTTTACCTTCAAGATAGGCAAACCTTGAGTCGCGCCTTGGTCAATCCAACGGGTAGGGATTTGAGTATGACGAGTGATACCCACCTTTAGGCTTGATGTGTTTGATAGGTAAACGAAGTGATCAACCATGCAGTTCTCTTCACCCCATTGAGGCTCACGACATGTGCCTTCATCGTAGTGACAAGTCTCTGGTTTCATGATGCACATGTCGCAGCTTGCTAGCTTTTTCATGCACACAAAGCAGTGGCCTTGAGAGTAGCTTTTCTTGGTTTTCTTATCACACGAACAACAAAAAATATTGCCGGTATGGGTAAGGTTGATGGTTTTACCAATCAGAGGGTTTAGCTCTACAAACTCTTCACCTACAGGCAAACGGTAGGTAACCGCGCCATCAAGGGAAGCACTCATCTTTTTGAGTGTTCCTTTTGCTAATAAAGACATGACATTACTCGTTGTATTTTGATTATTATTTCGTCGACTCGATTGCGCTGTGAGCAGGCAGTACGGTTAACGATGATTATGCGATGAGTATAACAAATAGAGCCTGTTTTTATACGCAATATTACTTGATTCTCGCCGTGAAAAATTAACGGCAAATACATGCATAAAAATATAGTATGACATTTTGTTCGGGCGTGATATAACGTTTTTTAGTGATTTATTGGTATTAAGATCACTAATTTACCTGATTTGTTTTTTATCGTGAAATCCCAACTATAGGGATCTTAAGCCGGAAGCTTAGACGTGAAGTGGATCCATAAGATTGTTATCTTTCTCGTTATCGCAACGCTTGCCATTGTGCAGTATTACCGTGTGAGCGGAAATCGTGTGATAACAGCAATAACCCCTGATAAATATGAATTTATCGCGACCAGCGATCGAGTTGATAGGGGCGTCAGTACATCCCAATTATCCTACGAAAATGGGCAATATATTCTCGACTGTGAACTTAAAGAGTCGGAATACCCTTGGCCTTATTGCGGCCTATCGATTCGTATCAACCCAGATATTACCGAAGGTCTTGATCTCTCTCAGTATCACACCTTTAGAGTGAATATTGATTACCATGCGGAAGCGGATTCTAGTGGCCGTTTGAGAACTTACCTACGCAACTACAATCCTGCTTATTCTGTTCCTGATGACGAGTACACACACAAGTACAACGGCATGGAGTTTTCTCCAGGAATCGATGGCGGTGTGATTGAAATCCCAATCGCCAATCTACAGGTGATGACATGGTGGTTAGCCGACAATGATGTGGCATTAGAGCACTCTGCACCTGAATATTCGAATGTGAATATGGTCGAGTTTGCTACCGCATCGGGTGCGAAGCTAGGCCATCATCGAATTGTTATTCGCAGCATCGAGTTTGAAGGCTCGTATATCTCTGCGGAAAGCTTGTTCTTGATCTTGCTGTTTATCTGGGTCGGAACAGGTACTGTGTTCTTACTTTCAGAATTGCATCGTTCAAGAAAACGCATGGTGATCGCAGAGAAAAGACATCACCACTTAAAGAACGTCAATCGCGCACTGAGAGAACAGAATTTTGAATTTTCAGAGATGGCCCATCGTGATGAGTTAACCGGAATACTAAACCGCCACGCGATTCGTGATTGGTTGAAAATGCAGTCACAACATGTGAAGCAAGGACATGGCAAGCTGGGTATGTTGTATCTCGATATCGACTACTTCAAGAGTGTAAATGACAAGTACGGACACCAAATGGGTGACCATATTCTACGTGAGTTCAGCATGGTGGTGGGCAGTTCGATCAGCGCTACCGACAAGTTGGTGAGATGGGGTGGTGAAGAGTTCATTGTTTTTTGCCCTGAGACTGATCTTGGCGAAGCACAAAGAAAGGCCGAGAAAATCCGACTTTTAGTCAGCCAGCACCTTTGGGTTCATGGCGATCCGCTGACATGCAGTATCGGTGTTGCCGAGATGAAACAAGAGCGAGTGACAGAGACTATTGCTCGCGCTGATGAAGCTTTATATCAAGCAAAGCATTCAGGTCGAAATCAGGTGATCTTGAGTCACTAATCTGAAAATTGTTTTGATGAGTTTATAAGCCACACGTGCATATGTGACGTGTGGCGTTTTTATGGTTCTTCTCCCAAAAGCCAAAACAAAAAAGGTGGCGCGGGGCCACCAAAAGGGAAAGCGTTTCTTGTTTTTATATGCCCGTTCAGTGCTTGCTTACGCTGAACGGGCATTTTTGTCTTGGTTGAACCGGGGGAAGTTCAACCAGTTTAGGGGAGCATTCCTGTAAGCATGCGCTTATAGAACGTTAGTGTTTACCAGAAGATCCAAGCGAACAGAGTCAGAACTAGGATACAAACTAGGTTCAACACCATACCGATTCGCATCATCTCTTTCTGCTTGATGTGACCCGAGCCAAACACGATTGCGTTTGGTGGTGTTGCAACAGGAAGCATGAAGGCACAAGACGCAGCAACAGCGATCAGTGCAGACAAAATAACTGGCGACATACCAAGTGCTTCAGCGATGGTTGCGAATACTGGCACCAGAAGTGCTGCACTCGCTGTGTTACTCGCAAATTCCGTTAGGAATACCACGAACGCTACCACGGCTAGAATCGTAAGCAGTACGCCAGCTGTTTCTAAAAATCCGCTTAGTGAGTGTGCTAAGAATACGCTGGTTCCTGTCGCTTTTAGAATGTTACTTAAGCAGATACCACCACCGAATAGGATAAGAACACCCCAGTCCGTTGTCTTCTCAACGTCTTTCCATTCCACCGCTCTAGAAGCGCCAAGCAGTACAATTGCGCCAATCGCTACCAAGCTATCAAATTTAGAGAATCCGCCAATCATTGCGTTGATTGGTTTACCGAATATCCAAAGCGTTACGGTTAGAAGGAAGATAGACAGTGTGATTTTCTTGCTGTTTGTCCATTCAACTGGGGCATGGTCTAGCTCGAATTTGTGGTCAAGCTTCGGCTTAGTCATCACGTAAAGAATAATCATCGCGATTGGCAGTAAGATCATTGAGATAGGTAGACCTAGCGCCATCCATTCTGTGAAACTTAAACCAACTTCTGCGGCAGCAATTGCGTTTGGTGGGCTACCCACTAAGGTTGCGATACCACCGATTGAAGCACAGTAAGCGATACCCAATAGTACGAACACGTAGGTGTTGCGGTCTTCACTTTGGTCAACCTTGTTCATGATGCCAAGAACAAGAGGAAGCATCATTGCTGTGGTGGCTGTGTTTGAGATCCACATGGATAAGCCAGCACTCACACCGAACAGCATGAACACAGCGACCGACATTCTGCCTTTTGCAATCAACAGTACTTTGTCGGCAATCGCTTTATCTAGCTCTTGCTTGTTCAGTGCGGCTGCCAATGCGAAGCCACCCATGAATAAGAAGATGATTGGGTTTGAAAAGTTAGCCAGCGCTGCGGGCGTGTTGAATACACCAAACAAGACAGCCAATAGGGGAACGAGCAAAGCGGTGATGCTGACATGAATAGCTTCGGTTAACCATAGAACCGCAACGAACACGAGAATACTCAAACCAGTATTGACTTGTGATTCGAAAGGAAGGGTGTTGAGCAAGAGTGCGAATAGCGTGAAATTACCAATTAATATCATGCTGTTGCGGGTGAACAACCAGTGTTTCAGTGTAGTAACAAGTGCCGTCATAAGACGCTCCTTTTGTTATCCTCGTTTTATTGGTGCACGACTTCATTGAGTCGTGCTTATTATTTTCGAGGTATATAGCTTGATGTAGGGTCAGACTTTGTTGGGAGAATGTTACTTAAGTTAATAAAGGCGTGTTGGTGTGTTTTTGTGTAACAGTGGGGAAATGTGAGGCAACAAATTCAAAATGTGTAGTTTTCTACACATCTGTCTCTGCTGGGTCTGCAATAGGGTTTGTTGTAGGATCTACAACAGGGTTTACAGAGGGGTCAGTCATAGGGTTTGGAATCGGAAATGATTCCGGTTTTGGACTCGATTGAATGGGCTCTTTAGGTCCAAGGAACTTTGGCGTTGTCCCCATAATATACAAATCTAAGAAGGCTTTGGTACGCGCAAAAACTTCACGCAAACGGATAGAGGTGCCTGAATGATGAGTAGGACCTGAAACCGCTAAACATTGTGCATGAATATCGTAAGAATTAGCGATAAATAGTGCTCTTTCACAGTGGAATTTCTGAGTAATGATCAGGAAGTTGTCGGTGTCGAAGATCTTTTTAGCGCGAACAATCGAGTCTAAGGTTCTAAAGCCTGCGTAATCGAGGTTAATGCGTTCATCGGGTACACCCGCTTTCAGCAAGTCGCGTTTCATCGTCCACGGCTCATTGTAAGAGCGATGAGCGTTATCACCACTTAACAGAAACTGGTCGACTTTTTCACGGTCGAACAGCTCAATCGCGGCTTCGATTCGGTGCTTATAATAGTCGTTGAGTGTTCGACCCAAATATTTGCTCGTGCCAAGCACAACGGCGACCTCAAGCTCGGGCACTTCATCTATATCGTAGATGATGCGATCTTCCGCTTGCCATGAAACCCAATAATCGATCGCAATAACCGCAGCGCTGCCTACTAAGAACACGAGGAAAGCGCCAAACAGAAAACCTTGCAGTTTTTTGTAAGCTTTTTTTATGTAGCTACGGATAATGTGAGAATCAAATTTCACTCTCGGTATGGTCCTTTCACTGAGCATTAATTTTTGAGTGCTCGATAATACCAAATAAAAATGAGAAAAATCAGTTAAAAAGACAAGACAGTTTAAAGAAAAAAGCCCCTGCAATTGCAGAGGCTAATATAAGAGTCGTTAACGCTCTTTATTCCAAGCGCAGTACGCTTTATTAGAATGCCGTGCGCTTGTAGCGACGGTAAACTGGCTGCCAGAAGTGCTGGTCAATCGCTTGTTGCAGTGCTTCTTCAGTGATCTCTAGAGCAACGCCCTGTTCAATCGCCTTTTTACCTACCGCAAGAGCAATTTTCTTAGATACCGTGTGGATCTCTTCCAATGGTGGAAGTAGAGCACCTGTGCCATTGATTGCTAGTGGAGAACACGTAGCAAGTGCACGGCTTGATTCCATTAGCATTTCGTCAGTGATGCGTGAAGCATTCACAGCCAATACACCAAGGCCAATACCTGGGAAGATGTAGCTGTTGTTACACTGAGCGATTGGGTAAGTTGTGCCGTTGTGAACGACTGGCTCAAATGGGCTACCTGTCGCAACAAGTGCTTGGCCATCAGTCCAACGAATAATGTCGTTTGGCGTCGCTTCAACACGGCTTGTTGGGTTCGACAGTGGGAACACGATAGGGCGTTCACTGTGTAGGTTCATCTCTTTGATGACTTCTTTGCTGAATAGACCTGGAGCACCAGACACACCAACCAATACGGTTGGTTTCGCGTGGCGAACTACGTCTAGTAGAGAGAAACCAGTGCCATCGCTTTCCCAGTCTTTAGTATTTGCGTTGGTTTGAACTAGGCGCTGTTGGAAATCAAGCAAGTTCTGCATGCCTTCCTGTAGCAGACCCCAACGGTCAACCATGTAAACTTGAGAGCGTGCCTGTGCATCGCTGATACCTTCAGACACCATTTGGGCAATGATAGCTTCAGCAATACCACAACCTGCAGAACCCGCACCTAAGAAAGTGATGCGTTGATCTGAAAGTTTGCTGTTTGCTGCTTTACATGCTGCAAGTAGAGAACCAACCGTTACGGCTGCTGTGCCTTGGATATCATCGTTGAAACAACAGATGCGATCTTTGTAGCGCTCAAGCAGTGGCATTGCGTTCTTTTGTGCGAAATCTTCGAACTGAACTAATGCATCAGGCCAACGGCGTTGAACCGCTTGGATGAACTCTTCAACGAATGCATCGTAGTCAGCACCCGTAATACGAGGATGACGCCAGCCCATGTACATTGGGTCAGCAAGACGTTGAGGGTTGTTAGTACCCACATCGAGCACGATTGGTAGCATGTAAGCTGGGCTGATACCGCCACAAGCTGTATAAAGTG
The DNA here is from genome assembly GCF_041474195.1 of Vibrio sp. 10N.222.52.C3. Classification (NCBI taxonomy): domain Bacteria; kingdom Pseudomonadati; phylum Pseudomonadota; class Gammaproteobacteria; order Vibrionales; family Vibrionaceae; genus Vibrio; species Vibrio sp. 10N.222.52.C3. The sequence continues at coordinate 13,298 of NZ_JBFRTQ010000108.1, forward strand.
CTAGCTTACCAATTGGAATACCCATACCACCGATGCCTTGGTCTCCCAAACCAAGAATACGCTCACCATCCGTAACCACGATAACTTTAACGTTGTGGTTTGTCGCATTATTCAGTAGGTCATCGATACGATCGCGGTTCGGGTATGAGATAAACAGACCACGCCCACGACGGTAAATATTTGAGAAGTTCTCACATGCTGCGCCAACTGTTGGCGTATAAATGATAGGCATCATTTCAGAGATGTGGTTTTGAACTAAACGATAAAAAAGCGTTTCATTAGTGTCTTGGATGTTACGAAGGTAGATATGCTTATCCATATCACTTTCGAAGTTACAATATTGTTTGTATGCACGTCCTACTTGCTCTTGGATTGTTTCGGTTGTTTCCGGTAACAAACCTTCAAGGTTGAAAGAACTGCGCTCTTCAGCAGAGAATGCGCTGCCTTTGTTTAGAAGAGGTGTACTTAGTAGAGCAGGACCAGCATAAGGGATATATAGAGGGCGTTTATCGTTGTTCATTGGATGCCTAATATGGGAGAAAGGGTAACTAAAAAATGATAACGGTTTAGTTATTCAATTGTAAATAGTTTCTCCGCGATCTGAGCAAACAAAATGATATTCTTACCTCTGTCCCACACTTATCGAATTTCAACACGATAATTCGTTATACTTTGCTCACACTTTTTCGCTACTCGCCATTTTATGTCATTACTTCCCATCGATGCTTATCAAAACGTATTCCACGAACAAATCGCTAATTCTCACCTTGTCGTAGAGGCGGAAACCGGATCAGGTAAATCAACGCGCCTGCCACTTTGGGCCTCTCAACATGGGCGAGTGTTAGTGGTGGAGCCAAGACGCATCGCGTGTACATCACTGGCTAAATATCTCGCGCAGCGATCAGGCGAGAAGTTGGGTAGCAAAGTGGGCTATGCGATTAAGCTTGAGTCGGAATACAACGAGCAAACTAACGTTGTTTTTGTGACGCCCGGTATCGCGCTGCGTTGGTTATCAGAAGATGGACTCGCTAGTTTTGATGTGATCGTGGTGGATGAGTTTCATGAGAGGCGCTGGGACATTGATCTGCTGGTGGCGATTCTGAAGCAAAAAGCGAGTCATCGTTTGGTGATCACTTCAGCAACCATTGAGGGTGAACGCCTTGCTCAGTATTTGGATGCGAATCGCATAAGCTGTGAAGGGCGAACCTATCAAGTTGAGATTGAGCACAGAGCGAATGAATCCAGAACACTGCCTGATATCCGACATCTAGAGCAGCGTATCGCGGAAGAAGTGAATCATCAGCTGATCGCTTCTTCTGGCGATATGTTGGTTTTTCTGCCGGGTAAAAAAGAGATCGTGCAATGCGAACAAGCCTTAGCGAAAAATCCAGATATCCAAGTTGTTAAATTGCATGCGTCGGTCAGTGATACAGAGCGAGATTCAGCGTTATCGGGTCGTAATATCAATACTGAAGGTAATGGTTTGAGAAAGGTCATCCTTGCGACCAACGTTGCAGAAACCTCATTAACCATTCCTGACATTGGCGTGGTGATAGATTCAGGATTAGAGAGACGCACCGTTCAGCGTAATGGCAGAACCACACTGATGCTTAAATCCATATCACGAGCGAGTGCCAAACAGCGAGCTGGCCGCGCGGGTAGGGTAATGGATGGCGTTTGCGTGCGTCTATATGGTGAACATGCGGCGTTAGAGTTAGTCACACCGCCTGAATTGCAGCGTGAAGAGCTGACTGAACCTATGTTGGCCGCAGCATGTTGTGGATCTCCGCTTGAGAGCTTGTCCTTCCTTGACCCTATTCCAGAGAAATCACTCAACAGTGCAACTCAAACCTTGCTGACGATGGAAGCGATTAACGCCGACCATCAAGTTACCGAGCATGGTAAAAAGCTGTATCCGTTGCCGATTGATGCTTTGTATGCCGATATCGTTACTCGAATCAAAACCAAAGCATTAAAAGAGGCGATGGTTGATCTCACTGCGGCGCTGTCCGTTCCTGCTCGCTTGTATCAGTTACCAAACAATGCAGAACATCTTGAAGCGCTCGCGCAACAAGAGAAGGAAGGGTGTGATTTAAGCCTGTTGATTCAGATTGTGCGCGGTCGAGAATATCCGCATTTAGACATCGACCAACAGGCTCTGAATGAAGCTCAAGGATTGGCGAAGCAAATGCGGGAGGTATTTGAACTTCCTCAGCTAGAAGTCGCGTCACGTTTCCAACGCATTGAATTGCTCAAGACCATTGTGAATCTGCATCCTGAACTGGTGTTTGTGCGCCGACTGAAAAGGAAAGAAGCCTTTGCCAATGGTGTTTTAGAAGTGGTGCTCGGTCGTCAGAACCGTTTCCCTGATAATGCACAAGCGATGTTGGTGTTGGATACTCACAGCTTGCCGGGAAGAGGCGTTAAGCAAACACTGACCTTAGCGACGGTCACGACACCCATTCCTCTTGAGCTTCTCATTGATGCTGAACTAGGAGAGTGGGAGCAAGGCGAAACCGTTGTGAATGATGATGGTGTTTTTACCGAGATGGCATTGGTGTACGCAGGCCGCACGATTACAACCAAACTCGTCGCCGCTGAAGGGCAACTATCGTTAAAACCTATCGTCGACCTTGTGTTAAATGGAGAGCAGCTTCCCGGTTTTGCAAAGGCTCGCACTCAAGAAATCAAACACTGGCAGTTGTATGTGAAACTTGGTCTCGATGAACAAACTAAATACACACCAGAAATTGAGAACATTAACTTTGAGCTATGGTTTATAGAGCAGCTTGAAGTACTAGGTGTTACTGATGTCAGCGAATTGGAAATGTTCGATCATGCAGACATACCGTTCGATGGCATTCCAACTTGGCTCTACTCAGAATTTTCGGAAAAATACCCGTTTGCATTGAGCCTTGCCGACTTGCAACTCGATGTTGAATACTTGCCCGCAAGAAAGCTGATTTACGTCCATTATCAGTCGGGTAGCCGAAAGTTATCGCCAAAACGTTGGGAGCTACCGACATGGTCTGGTTGGCGTATTCAGTTCAAAAAAGCGAGTCGAATAATTGATATCAAATAGATGGATAAGTTTTATCTCTAAAATATTAATCAAATAGATGCATATATGATTTTTCAGTGCTTATT
>NZ_JBFRTQ010000109.1:0-5005 GCF_041474195.1 Vibrio sp. 10N.222.52.C3
CAGTGCAGACAACGCACTGCCTCGATTCACCAGCAAAAGTTCTGATTACTGACCTTGAGCAATCTGGTCTTGCCAATCTAGAGTAGAGAACCAGTACTCGTAACGCTCTTTCAACCAACCGTCTTCAGTACGTGCTTTGATCCACTCGTTGAAGAATTCTGTCTTGTCAGTTTCACCTAGGCGAACTGCAAATGCTTCATTACCTTTTGATAGGCGTTCTTCGAATGGAATAAATAGCGTGTCTGCGTTTTTGATCGTTTCGTGTTCTGGTTTCGGGCTAGACGCAATAACCGCGTGTGCGTTGCCGTTCAACACTTCTTGGAATGCTTGAGCATCGTCATCGAACTGTAGAACTTTCGCCTTAGGGAAGGTTTCACGAGCGACTTGAACCGTGAATGCTCCACGACGTGCTGCAATTTTTACACGGCGAGAATCAAAATCAGAGATCTGAGTAAAACCTTCCGCTAGCTCTTTATTAGCCGCCAGTTGAACGCCAGAGTGCGAGTAAGGTTCAGTGAACAATACGCTTTTAGCACGAGCTTCAGTGATAGACATACCGCCGATGATTACATCAAATTTTTTCGATAATAGAGAAGGGATAATACCGTCCCATGCCGTCGGTACGAATTCAACTTTCCAGCCAGAATCTTCAGCAAGACGTTTTGCTACATCGATTTCAAAGCCAACAAGATCGCCTTGTTTGTTACGCATCGCCCAAGGAACAAATGTCGACATACCAACGCGTAGAGAGCCACGTTCGTTTATTTTGTCTAGGTTAGGCGTTTCAGAAGCAAGTGCAGGCAAACTGACGGCAAGCGCAAGTAGGGCTGTAATTGCGGTTTTAAATAGCTTCATGCTGATAAATCCTTATTGTGTTCGCCAGTTAGCTCCGAGCTTATGCTCAAGCCAAGCTGCAACGGCAGAAAGTGAAAGTGTAAGTGCAAGGTAAATGATCGCCACAGAGAACCAAATCTCAAATGGCATCGCGGTTTCAGAAACTATGTTTCTGGCTTCGGTTGTTAGGTCAAAGATAGCCATGACACTCACAATCGAAGAGTTTTTGATAAGAGAGATCACTTCATTAGTCAAAGGTGGCAAGGTGCGTTGCACCACCTGAGGAAGAATCACATCCCAGTAAGTATAGGTCTTTGATAAACCCAAAGATTGAGCTGCTTCAAATTGTCCTCTCGCAATACCATTTAAACCAGCACGGAAGATTTCGGCGGTGTAAGCACCTTGGAAAAGTGCCAAGGCCAAAACGGCAGTGCTAAAACGATCCAGCCCTAACACGGGGCCAAACACAAAATAGAGCAAATAAATTTGTACTAATAACGGCGTGTTACGAATCAACTCAACATAGCTGGTGGCCAAGGTGCGTCCAACCACAGAATTTGAGTTTCTCAATAGCGCCGTCGTTAAGCCGATGATCAGTGTCGCGACCAAAGAAATCAGAGAGATATTGATGGTAACCAGTAGCCCTTCAACTAACTCTGCAGGCCACCATTCGCCATCTTCATAGAAAGCAATATAGTCCGGCACGCGCTCCCATTGCCAGCTGTATCCCATGGTTTGTGCGCCAGAATCGAGAATCCAGACAACAGCGGCCACTAGTACAACAATTTGTATTAGAGCGGAAAGGGCTGGTTTAATAATTCGAATCAACATCAATAAGTCAGGATCTGATTTAGGAACGCTTGAGTACGTTCATGTTGAGGGTTTTCAAAGAGCGCTTGTGGGGTATTCGATTCCACAATTTGTCCTTCATCCATGAAGATAACGCGGTCGGCCACTTGTTTTGCAAAGCCCATTTCGTGGGTGACACACACCATGGTGATGCCTTCGCTCGCCAGTTCAACCATCACATCGAGTACTTCGTTGATCATCTCCGGATCAAGCGCTGAAGTGGGTTCATCGAACAAGAGTAATTCCGGCTTCATACACAGAGAACGGGCGATAGCCACACGTTGTTGCTGGCCGCCAGAAAGTTGCACTGGGTATTTGTTGGCTTGTTCTGCAATGTGCACACGCTCGAGATAGTGCATTGCTATCTTTTCGGCTTCTTGTTTGCTTTTTTTAAGCGTACGAATTGGAGAAAGAGTAAGGTTCTCAAGCACGGTAAGATGGGGGAATAAATGAAAGTGCTGAAACACCATTCCGACTTGGCCCGGTGTGTTGAACTTACTCGGGAGCACTTGTTCTAGCACGGAAAGTTCGCCACTTTCGAAAGGTTCTAGCTGATTGATGCAACGGATCAAGGTTGATTTACCCGAACCAGACGGCCCGCAAATCACCACTATCTCTCCTTGTTCAATATTTAAATCGATACCCTTTAGGGCATGAAAATCACCATACCACTTGTTAAGTGACTTAAACTTAACCATTTCCTTGAGATTGTTCAAATCGTTGTTCATACCTAGTAAAGAGACAGGTTTACCTTAACAATATAGAAATATGATTGCACATAAAATTAGGGACTTATGAGAATTTAATAGCATCTTGTAGGGCAAATTAAAAAGCAGCGCTCAAAATGAACGCTGCTTCTGTTGTACGAAAGAAAAAAGTAATGGGTTCAGTCAGATGTGAAAATTCATCGTTGTATGACCACTATCTTTACTTTCTCTCTATTTTCCCGATTCTTAGTGAATCGCAGACTCTAGAATCTCACGTGTTTTCTCTGGCGTGATTGCTTGATTCTCACCAAGTTGTAGGTAGCCGTGTGATTCAAGTTGAGCGACAACATTGTCAATCGCCGTTGCTTTGTTTGTTTCGTAGCCGTCAAACATGGTTGCTACGTCTAGGCTGTGGTAGAACGCTTCGATTGCAGCGATTGTGCGTTCTGCTAAATCAGCTCCCGCTTCTAGGCCAAATACGTTACGACCCATTTGCTCTAGCTTGCCACGTTTTGCTTCGATTTGGTTACGAAGTAGTGAAGGTTGAACAATCGCAAGCGAACGTGCGTGGTCTACGTGCCATAGTGCTGTGAATTCGTGGCCAATCATGTGAGTTGCCCAATCTTGAGGAACACCCGTACCAATTAGGCCGTTAAGCGCTTGGTTTGCTGTCCACATTAGGTTTGCACGCCATGCGTCGTTGTCACGCTCGTCGTATTGCTTACCCAGTACAAGTAGGTTCTTAAGCAGTGTTTCCGCGTAACCGTCTTGAACCATCGCGTCTGTTGGCATCGTGATGTATTGCTCACACACGTGTACCCACGCATCAACTAAACCGTTGATCAATTGGCGCTCAGGTAGAGACTTCATTACATCTGGGTCCATAACCGCAAACTTAGGCTGTACTGCAGGGTTAAGGAAAGCAAGCTTCTCTTGAGTCGCTTTACGCGTGATTACCGCACCCATGTTAGATTCAGAACCTGTCGCAGGAAGTGTCAGTACCGCACCGATTGGCGTCGCTTCAGTTACTTGGTGTTTGCCCGTTAGGATGTCCCAACCGTCGCCGTCATATTTAGCCGCTGCAGCAACGTACTTAGAGCCGTCGATTACTGAACCACCGCCAACAGCGATAATGAATTCTACGTTTTCTTCTTTAACAAGAGCGACTGCTTTGTCTAGCGTCTCTTTGGTAGGGTTTGCTTCAACGCCAGAGAACTCGATCCAAGAGTGATCTTTCAAAGATTCTACAACTTGGTCGTAAACACCGTTGCTCTTGATTGAACCGCCACCATAGATGACCAGTACTTTCTTCGAAGTATCAACCGCTTGGCTGATAGCGTTGATTTGGCCTTGGCCGAAATGGATAACAGTAGGGTTAACGTAAGTAAATTGCATCAGAGATTCCTTGTGTAAAGCGAAATTTGTTATTTTGGTTTATTGCTCAATTTCTATATTTGCATATTAGTACAGTAATCTAGGTCAATGAAGAGCTGTTCCTCCAAATAAATTGCCTATTTCTACAAACTTGATATTCTTCCTCTGCTTTAGCTTACTTACTCTTAGCACTTGGAATGGAAAGTCGCCACTTATGAAAACACTCGCTCAGTTGTTACAGTCATATGTAGAACACAAAGGTTGGGATGATCTCGAAGGGATCAGAGAAACTGAAATTAGCGGCGTGTGGTTGTATAGAAGCCGTGGAGGGAATCAGCGTCAGCCATTTACTTACCAGTCTGGCATTATCATGCTCGGACAGGGTAAAAAGAACATCTACATTGGCGAAAGGCCAGTGACTTACGCTGCAGGTGATTATCTTGTGGTGGGTGTGCCAATGCCGTTAGAGTGCGAAGCCTTGCCTGTTAATGGTGAACCATTGCTTGGCTTGTCGATTAGCATTGATTCTCAACGCTTGCATAGCTTAGTCAAAAAGCTCGAAGATCAAGGCTTCTTAGAGAGCTACTGCAACAAGCACAAACAGAACTCGAGTGGCTTAGAATCGACGCCAATGGAAGAGCAAATGCTAGAGAGCTTTACCCGATTGGTGAAAACGCTGCATTGCGACATTGAGGCCAACATATTGGGCGATGCCATGGTAACGGAGATTGTCTACCGCGCATTAACCGGTTCAGAAGGGCGTGTGCTGTTTGATTTAGCTCATCATGATGGCCATTACGCACGTGTTGCCAAAGCGCTGTCTAAAGTGCATGAAGAGTACGACCAAACCATCACCGTTCAATCGCTTGCTGACGAAGCCAACATGAGCGTGTCTGCCTTCCACAATGCATTCCGTAATGTCACCTTTGAATCACCTCTTCAATACTTGAAAAAGGTTAGACTTAATAAAGCCAAAGAGCTGATTCAACTAGAAGGCCTTCGTATTAGTGATGCTGCACGTCGAGTCGGTTACTCCAGCCCATCTCAATTTAGCCGCGAATTTAAGCGCCACTTCAATACTACTCCAAGAGCGGTTTAGTTCTTCTTTCAACGAAACTATGTGTTGAGAGCTATAATGCCAAAAGCTATGGTGACGATTGCTCATATTTGTTGAATTATATGAGTAAATGTATCTAATCATAGGCATTGTCAGATTGTAGGTATTTGATTCTCGAATATAT
>NZ_JBFRTQ010000110.1:0-22956 GCF_041474195.1 Vibrio sp. 10N.222.52.C3
TCTGAAGATCATATTATCTATAGAATTTTTAATTTGTAGTATTATAAGTCAAGGTTGTGATGGGGCGTATAAACCTGAATATTTGATTTCGAGACATGAATTACACGTTAGTAAACAAAGAATAAGCCGAAGCGAAGTAAGCATTTAAAATCAATAACTTAAAAACATTTAAATCAGTAAGCCGGACAACAACAACAAGATTTTATCGTCTCGATAAGTGGTTTTTAATTTACTTATCATCCATTAAATGCATCGCGTTAATACATCAACTCTCACACGTTTAATTCAATAAATAGGCAACGAAAAACAATAAGCAACTCGCAAAGCGAAGCCTTAATGTTATTAATTGGGTTTATTTAGTGAAACGGGATAAATAGAGAACGTGCCTAAAGATAGGTTTGGAAATAAGGTATAGAAATAAACAGCAGAGGAGAACACAAAGCAAATTGATCACCACAACACAGAGCTCACTGTGGTGATCTAGTCATACAAATTTCGGTCGTATAAGCTCTGGTCAAAAATGGCAATTTGAAGGGATATTAGATTGACCCACGATATTCAGTCGGGGTTCTTCCGGTGCGGTTTTTGAATACTCGGCAGAAGTAATTCACATCCTTAAAGCCACAACGTACCGACACTTCATTGAGCTTGAAGTTGTATTTTTTGAGCATGAACTTAGCGCGGTCGACTCGAACACGGGTGATGTATTCTGCCAGCGTCATGTGGCCTTGTTGGCGGAACATTCGCGACAAGTGGTTCGATGAAATGCTAAAGCGCGAGGCAATGCTGTCTCGGGTGATTTGGCGGTGGAAATTCTCTTGAATGTAGATACAAATCCCTTGATACACATCCTGTACGCGGCTGTGAGACTTCTCGACAGGCGCATCCAGCATCGTCTTGCTGTATTGAAGCAACGCTTGCAGCAATAACTCATCCATCGGCTGCTTGTTGCTCTCGCGCGCTAACGAGCTGAGCGCCTCCAAAATATTATCAATCGCAAAGCCAGAGCGAGTCTGAATACTATGCTTTTGGATATCGTAGAAGCTCTCTTCCCCTTTGCGCTTGCTCACCAAGCTTAAACCAAGCTGACGACGCCCAAACAACATACTCAGTACCGAACAATCAGTATCCCAGTTCGGCTTGTTCCAACAGTTAGGCGGGATGAAAATCGCATCCCCTGCTTTCGCAACAACATTGGTGATCTTGCGATCATGACTCTCCATTTCATTAATATACTCACCGTCGAGCACCAGCTCTAAACGCGGAAAGTTCACCTGATAACTGAATGCTGAAGGCGTGTGAAAATCTCCCGCAAACCAGATGTTATGAAACGGTTCTCGCTCGTTTAATACCGACGAGATTAGGTCATGAAATATCATTGTTTCGAACTCTTATAAGCAGCAATAAGGCTACGGGAATAGATATACTCCTTAGTGAAACATAGCGCTATTGAGCAAAATCACAATTTGAGATCTAGGTTACAAAAATCCAGTAGTGGAAATAAATCTCCAGTCTAAGGCCAGATTTAGAACACTGTTATCATGATAGAAAAATCAATCTAAGCCCTTATCAATAAAAGCGTTATAACCTCATAAAAGCTGTCAACACTCCCCCAAACAGGCACTCCTAACCGATCAAAATCACACTCCATTTATAAGGCAACAATCATCCAGTAAATGCATTTTTTCTTCACTACAGAAGGCAAGCTGTAGATTCCAGAATACCCCTAACAAAATAAAAACAGAGTAGGGGTTCATTATGATCACGACATTGATCAACCAAAATTTGATTAAGCTTTCGCTTAGCGCTAATTCAAAAGAAGACGTATTTAAAGAGCTGATCGAGGTGCTGTACGCACAAGGTCGAATTTCAGACAAAGCACAGTTCCTTACCGACATTAAAGCTCGTGAAGAACAAGGTAATACCGGATTTGAAGAAGGTATTGCTCTGCCACATGCGAAAAGCGCTGCGGTCATCAAACCCGCGGTTGTTATCGGTGTCCATCAACAGGGTATCGAGTACGGCGCCGATGACGGCCAGCCATCAAAACTGTTCTTCATGATTGCCTCTCCTGATGGCGGCGATAATCACCACATCGAAGTACTGGCAGAGCTTTCTTCAAAATTGATTGAAGAAGGTTTCATTGAAAACTTCATGAATGCTCAATCTGAACAAGCGGCATTAGAGCTACTGCTTACCAAACCTGAACCTGCTGAGACAGAAACCAATGTTGAGAAGCAAGGCTTCATCATTGGTGTGACAGGCTGCCCAGCTGGCGTCGCACACACATATTTAGCAGCCGAAGCACTAGAAAAAGGCGCGGCGGCTCTTGGCTACGACATCAAGGTCGAAACCAACGGTTCTATTGGCGTTAAGAACAGCCCAACTCGAGAAGAGATCGAACGCGCAGATGCGATTGTGGTGGCTTGTGACAAACAGGTCGACATGGCTCGCTTTGCCGGAAAATGCGTTATCAAAACCAACGTAAAAGCGCCAATCAAAGACGCGCAAGGCTTGATTAAGCAAGCACTCAACGCGCCAAGCTACCAAGCAGAACAAGCACCGACCAACCAATCTGTTGCAGAGAAAGCCTCGCAAGCACGTTCAGACCTTTACCGTTACTTGATGAATGGCGTATCTCACATGATCCCATTCGTGGTGACGGGCGGTCTTTTGATTGCCCTAGCACTAGCCATTGGCGGTGAGCCGAGTGAATCTGGCATGGCAATTCCTGCTGGCAGCATGTGGAACCAAATCCTAGAGGTGGGTGTGGTGGCCTTCACCCTGATGATCCCAATCTTGGCTGGCTACATTGCTTACGCGATTGCTGACCGCCCTGCCCTAACCCCTGGCTTAATTGGCGGCTGGATTGCCAACAACGGTTCTTTCTATGGCGCTGACGCAGGTACTGGCTTCATTGGCGCAATCATCGCGGGTTTATTAGTGGGTTACTTCGTTAAATGGATTACTTCGTTTAACTACCACAAATTCGTTCAACCGCTTGTGCCTATCATGATCGCTCCGATCACTGGCTCTTTGTTCATCGCAGGTTTGTTCATTTTTGTTATTGGCGCACCTATCGCTGGGCTGATGGATGCTCTTACTGCACTGCTAACCAGCATGAGTACAGGCAACGTGGTTCTGCTTGGTATTGTCCTTGGTGGCATGGCCGGCTTTGATATGGGCGGCCCGTTCAACAAGGTGGCGTTCCTATTCTCAGTCGGCATGATTGCCAGCGGTCAAACTCAGTTCATGGGTGCAATGGCGTGTGCAATCCCTGTCGCTCCCCTTGGTATGGCTATCGCAACCAGACTTGGCCGTAAGTTCGACCTATTCGAATCTTCTGAGATTGAAGCAGGTAAAGCAGCAGGCGCGATGGGCTTGGTGGGTATCTCTGAAGGTGCGATTCCATTCGCGGCTCAAGATCCAATGTCAGTTATCCCAGCCAACGTGCTTGGCTCAATGACTGCTGCGGTAATGGCGTTCTCGTTTGGTATCACCAACAGTGTTGCTCACGGTGGTCCAGTGGTCGCTCTGCTCGGCGCAATGAACTACCCACTGCTAGCACTGTTGTGCATGGCGTCTGGTGCAGGCGTAACTGCGGTTACTTGTATCGCACTTAAAAATCTACGCAAAGCCAAGCTAGCAACAGCAGCGGCTTAAGCCATTTCAACTCCAATGGCTTGAGCCCCTCTACCCTACTGTTTTTAGTAGCTAATAGTTTTTTAGGAACGAATAGAGCTCAAGCCATGTTTCCCTTCATGGTGATTTCGATGTCTAATTTTTCTTTAGCGAACGACTCGTTCGTACAACGCTTTTTCTACCCTATGACCAACGTGATTCAAAACTACGCATGGGGTAGCCCTTCTTCGTTTAGCCAGCTATTTGGTATTGATAACCAGTCTGGTGAGCCGCAAGCGGAGATCTGGATGGGGGCTCACCCGAATGGTTGCTCAATGGTGAACGACAACGGGCAGCAGACCACATTATCGAGCTTGATTTCTAAGAACCTAAACCTGTTTTTAAGCGAGAAAGTCGCAAGTCGTTTTGGCGAACTGCCGTACCTATTTAAGGTGTTAGCGGCTGAGAAAGCATTGTCTGTTCAAGTACATCCAAACAAACAGCAAGCCGAATCAGGCTATGCTCTCGAAGAGCAGCAAGGCATTCCAATGACCGCGGGCAACCGTAACTACAAGGATGCCAACCACAAGCCCGAACTGGTGTATGCCCTAACCGACTACACCGCAATGAATGGCTTTAGGTCGATCAACGAGATCCTTGAGCACTTCCATTATCTCGACATTCCAGAGCTTCATTCGATGGTCAACGATCTCGCGGGCGATCAAACGCCTAATGGATTAGCCAGCTTCTTCGCGAGCTTATTGTCTTTGCAAGGTGAACAAAAAGGCATGGCGCTGACCATGTTGCTGATGAAGGCCAAGCTTTCTGATGCACCCGTGTTCCAGTTGATTTCAGAATTAGAACAGCAGTATCCAGGGGATGTCGGCCTGTTTGCTCCGCTGCTATTGAACGTGCTCACCTTAAAGCCCGGACAAGCCATGTATCTGGATGCCGAGACACCTCACGCTTACATTAAAGGTACGGGCTTAGAAGTGATGGCGAATTCAGACAATGTACTCCGCGCAGGGTTGACGCCTAAGTACATGGATATCAATGAATTAGTCTCTTGTACTCAATTCAATGAAAAGCCTGCGGATAGATTACTGCTCAGCCCGATTGAGCAAGGTGATGTGATGGAATATCAAATTCCAGTCGAAGATTTTAAGTTCTCTATCGTGCAAAACTCACATCAGAGGAAGATCACTACCGAAGGTGCCGAGATCCTACTGCCACTCGATGAATCCATGGTGCTAACCCATCAATGTGGTGAAACCTGCGTAATAGAGAAAGGCCAATCGGTATTCATTCCTGCTTATGCTGAGAGCTACAAACTGGACTGCGTTGGCCGAGTAGCGCGTGCTTACAGCTAGCTCCCTTAGAACTCAGTACAAAGTCTTACTGCCCTGCTCATGCGGGGCATTTTTGTTCCTAGTGCTTTTTTGTTCCTACAGAAAGTTATTTCAACACCGAAGTACACCAGCAAATATGACTCATCTCACACTGGATGAATGATGCAAATCACACTTAATTTTGCTGGATACAAATGTACAGTGAAGGGCTTTTATTTGCTATTTCGCGAATCGGGTTAATCCATTAATTTTAATTCAAGAACTTCAATAGTGAATGAGTTAATAAATGATCACACAGCTAACTAACGTCAACTTAATTAATAGCAACCTTCAAGCGAATAATAAAAAAGAACTGTTTGAAGAATTGGCAAGCATGTTATTTGAGAACAACCGAATCAGTAATAAAGAAGCCTTCTTGGCAGACATCGAAATTCGTGAATCTCAAAGCATTACCTCAATGGACGGCATCGCTTACCCACACTCAAAAAGTAAGGCGGTAACTGAGCCAGCAATCGCTGTCGGTGTTAAGCGTGAAGGTATTGAGTATGGCGATGAAGACGGCATCAATCCAACCGTGTTTTTTATGATTGCCTCACCCGATAACGGTGCTGACCATCATATTTACGTACTACAAGAACTATTTGGAAAATTCAGCGATGAATTTATTCAAGATATCCATAACGCAAAAGACGAACAACAGATCCTTAATATTTTAATTAATTCATAAGGCGTAGAAAATCATGAGCACCCTAACAACTCAAGCTACGAATACCAATAATAAAAATAGTAGTAGCGACTTTAAAAAAATCCTTAGTACCATGAAAGGCCACCTGCTTTTCGGAACCTCACACATGCTACCTTTCATCGTAGCCGGTGGTGTTCTGTTGGCGTTAGCGGTAATGGCATCAGGCAAAGGTGCTGTACCAGCAGACGGCATGCTAGCAGACATCTCTAATATCGGTATCAAAGGCCTTGTTCTTTTCCCAATCATTCTTGGCGGCTTTATTGGTTACTCAATTGCAGACAAACCAGCACTTGCACCTGCGATGATCTCTTCTGGCATCATGGCAGACATGGGCGGCGGCTTCCTTGGCTGTATCGTGGCAGGCTTTATCGCCGGTGGCGTGGTGTTCCAACTTAAGAAGATACCACTTTCTGCAAACATGACGGCGCTGGGTGCGTACTTTATCTACCCGCTTCTAGGTACGTTAATCTCTGCAGGTATCGTACTGTGGGGCATCGGCGAGCCAATCAAACTGTTCATGTCGTCTATGAACGAGTTCCTAGCTTCAATGGCTGGCGCGTCTAAGATGGTTCTGGGCACAATCCTTGGCGGTATGACGGCGTTTGATATGGGCGGCCCTATCAACAAAGTAGCGACCCTATTTGCTCAAACTCAAGTAGACACCCAACCATGGCTAATGGGCGGTGTAGGCATCGCGATTTGTACTCCACCTCTAGGTATGGCTCTGGCGACTTTCCTATTCAAAAACAAGTTCTCTAAACAAGAGCAAGAAGCAGGTAAAGCAGCAGCAATCATGGGTTCTATCGGTATCTCTGAAGGTGCTATCCCATTCGCAGCGAATGACCCAATGCGCGTTCTTCCTTCAATCGTAGCCGGTGGTATCGTTGGTTGTGTGTTTGGCTTCATGACAGACGTTCTGCTGCACGCACCGTGGGGCGGCCTAATCACTGCGCCAGTATCAAGCAACATTCCAATGTACGTGGTCGGTATTGCACTTGGCTCGCTAACCACAGCCGTTATCGTTGGCTTCTGGAAACCAGTCGCGGTAGAAACAGAAGAAGATATGGTTGAAGCGCCAGTACAAGCTCAAGCGGCTCCTGAAGCAGGCGAAGGTGAGTACGACATCGTAGCAGTAACATGTTGCCCTTCTGGTGTTGCACACACCTTCATGGCAGCGAAAGCACTAGAGAAAGCAGGCTTAGCCGCAGGCCTTAAGATTAAGGTAGAAACTCAAGGTCAAAACGGTATTCAGAACCGCATCAGCGACCTAGACGTAGCGAACGCAAGACTGGTTATCTTGGCTCACGATATTCAAGTGAAAGACGCTCACCGCTTTGCTAACGCGAACGTGATTGAGTGTTCAACCAAAGAAGCAATGAAGAAAGCCGCGACTATGGTGGCTATTTAAAACCTGAAACAAGTTAGAAGATAAAATTACTACCCCCTAGTAACTAAAATCCCCATTCGTTTTGTCAGCGAATGGGGATTTCTTATAGTTAGGCCAACAGCATCCTTCTCGATACAAGTCATCTGTATCTCTGTAGCCTAGATGAAAAAGTATTAAGTTATGTTGTTGAACATGGTTCTATTTCAGAGGTGAGACTTTCTTTCAACTGCTTATATGGCATCGGGTAGCCCAGATAATAACCTTGGGCTTGTTCGCAATTTAACGTTTTCAAAATTGACAGTTGTTGAGCATTTTCAACCCCTTCAGCCACAACACTAATGCCAAACCCTCGCGCTATATCAATGATACCAGACGTTATAGCTCTAGAACGATAATCATCTTCTAACCCACTGATGTAACTGCGATCGACTTTGATTTCATCTACATCCAATTTGCTAAATATACCAAAAGACGTGTAGCCAACACCAAAATCATCTATCGAAAAGGACACCCCTTGTTTTTTTAACTTCTGAACAGCGATTGCACACTGATCTATATCTTTCAAAATAGCGGTTTCAGTGATTTCCAGACAAAGTAAGCGAGCAAACTCGGGATCCTTTCGTAGATATTCGTCCAGATGGTTCATGTCATCAACGCTATTTAGCTCTACCGCTGAAATATTGACCGAGACACTATTAAGCTCATTCCCTAGCAAGCCATTAGCCCTAAGTTGTGACGCAGTCTTCTCTAGAACTAACGTAGTCAAATCACGACAAAAATAATTCTCTTCTGCTAGCGCGACAAAGATATCCGGTGAAACGACACCATAGCGCTCATGCGTCCAACGAGACAACACCTCCACACCTGCGACGAGTCTACTTTCAATGTTGAATTTAGGCTGAAACACAATATCAATCGCTTTGTCATCAATCGCTTTACGTAATTCTTGCACCATTTCTTGACGTTGACGTTCAAGCTCAGTGAGTTTTGGGTCATGAAATTCAATCGTGTCCTTGCTTTTCTTTGCTTCAGTTAAGGCGTGGGTAGCAGATGCCATGAGTTGCTTGGCATTATTCCCATCCGAGGGGAATAGAGCAGCGCCAATACAACAAGTGGCGTGGATATCATAACGATAAGCACACTGGTTAAATCTACGATGTACGAGGGCAATGTAGGATTCAATATGCTCCGTGTGGTTGAGTTTAACCAAGCACGCGAAGCCATCTGAGTGCACTCGTGATGAAAGCGGTTGATGCTCTATAGGAAGTTCAATAGATCGTGCGATATCTTTTAAAAATGAATTAGTATTCTCGAATCCGATCTGGTCAGCGACAGATTTGAAGTTATCAATGTCTAATAAGAAGAGGACATAATGGTCACTGGCTTGAGAATTTTTCAGTCTTTTATTTAAATATCGATAAAAGACTGAAGGGCTATGAAGTCCAGTCACACTATCAAGATCGTTAGCGTCCTCTAAATCTCGATTATTTTTCTGGACCATTACCCATAATAAAATAGACGTTAGAATGATAAAGATCAGACCTTTAACTGTCTGAGCTAAGGCGTGTTCGTATAGATTATTTGATAGTGACTCAACTGCGAGATCAGAGAATAAAACCCATAATGATGACAGTATTAAGTAACTGAATACTATGTTGACCGGATATCTTTTTGTCTTGTTCATCGTTAGCTGCTATCTCTCAGTCTAATGTGTCATGACTTATATGTTATAAATTGCTCATAACGTAGCACCAACATAAATCGCAATCTACCGCTCGCGTTTTTATTTTTGATTTTTATTTACCGATTTTCGTTATCACTTTGCGCGACGAAAACCTTTTAGGGCTAAAACATGCGAAAAACAATTTGTGTGGATGTTGGCTCTTAGTCAAACTAAGAACTGCCGATCGCTTTTGTTGATGCCGGGTATGACTCTTCAATCACAATTGTATTTCGTCCTTTTAGCTTTGTTTGATAAAGCGCGCGATCGCACGGTCTTTCCACTTTTCATTTTCTGATAGCAAGCTAATACCAAAACTAGACTTAATTGTTAGAGTTGGCTATTGCTCAAGTTTGATCTTCTGAATTGCTGAGCGTAATTTCTCTGAAAGGGCTGCACACCAGTTGCCAATGTTCTTGAAACAATCGCTCGCAATGAGTGTCTTCGCTTTCGACCTTGCCGTTGGTCAGCTCGATATCGACATTCTGACAAGGGTTAGTTGATGGCCAGTCCACCAGCTGAATATTAAGCCTGATAAAAGAGTATTTTTTATAAAAGGATGGCAGGCGAGGAAGGTTTCTAAACTTTTGAGCTGTTGGCTAACCGCCGCTTGCGTGACACAAAGCTCTCGGGCAGCCGCGCCAATGGAACCAAGACGAGCAACAGCTTCGAACGCAACAAGAGCACGTAGAGGGGGTAACATGGCTTCACCTGATTGAAATAAAAGTGAAAAATACTTCAATCAGGTTTCAGTTTTTTGCGGTTCCAGTTACAGATTAATGACGAAGGGACGTTGATCAGATATTTATGATCACCGTCCCTTTTCTTCTATCTCTTATATCTCTTATATCTATACGTTAGGCCTGAACTCGCATTTAGCCTATCTACTCTTTGATATAAAGATCCTTAGAATAGATGCGCCCTTCCACGTTGTTCTTCGCAAAGCCTCCAACACTTGGTCGCACTAGACGAGCCTGCATGTAGTAATAGATAGGCGCGATCGGCATATCTTCAGCCAGTAACTGCTCCGCTTGGTCATAGAAGCCTTGGCGATCTTGTTCGCTGGTTGCTGACAGTGCGCTGTCCATTGCAGCGTCGTACTTGTCATTGTTGTAACGCGCAAAGTTACCCGAAGACTCAGAGCGCAATAGGCTCAAGAAGGTCGACGCTTCATTGTAATCACCGCACCAAGAAGCCCGCATCACATCAAAATCACCTTGGCGACGTGATACTAGATAAGACTTCCACTCTTGATTTTCCAACTCAACTTGCGCGCCTAAGTTGCCTTTGAGCATGGAAGCGATAGCCACAGCAATCGACTTATTCGATTCACTGGTGTTATAAAGCAATTTGAAATCCAATGGATTAGCCGCATCGTAGCCCGCTTCTTTCAACAGCTCTTTCGCCTTTTGGTCGCGCTCCTTTTGAGTCCATGTGCTGTATTCAGGCTGAGTCGCATCAAAGCCTGCAGTGTATTCATGAGCAAAGGTATAAGCCGGCAAGTTACCCACCTGAGTGACGCCATTGGTAATCACATCACGCATCATTGAGTAAGACACCGCTTTACGCACTCTCGCGTCATCAAACGGAGGTCGTGTGGTATTGAATGCGTAGTAATAAGTACACAGTAGAGGGACGGCGGTATAAGCGTCTTGATACTTTGTTTTCAGCTGCTGCGCCATTTGTGTTGGTACGTCAGAAGTGATATCCACCTCGCCCACCGCATAACGGTTAATCGAAGCGTTTTGGTTTTCGAACGGAATGTAAGTCACTTGGGTTAGATTGGTATCTGAACTAGCCCAATAGTTAGGGTTCTTCTTCAATTCAATACGTTCATTAATAACCCACTCGTCCAAAACAAACGCGCCATTACCGACAAACTGCTTAGGGTCACTCCATGGCTTATCGCTGTTTTCTAGCGTTGCCTTATGAACAGGCATCATCGATGTATGGCCTGTCATCGCCACAAAGTAAGGCACCTTGCTATCGAGCTCGAACTTCACCGTGTGTTTATCAACGGCTGAGACACCTAGATCTTCAACGGGCTTCTTACCTTCTGCCACGTCAGCAATGTTGTTGATTCTGGTGAGCTTGAGATACCACACGTTTGGCGAAGCCAGTTTCGGGTCGACCGCGCGTCTTATCGCGTACACGAAATCATCGGCCGTCACCGGATCGCCATTCGACCATTTCGCGTCTTTACGTAGGTGGAATACAAACGTCTGGTTGTCTTCGGTTTCCCAAGACAGTGCAACACCTGGGGTAATATTGCCATCGCGATCTTGAATCACTAAACCCTCAAAGAGGTCACGTAGAATATGCATTTCCGGCAGGCCTTCTGCTTTCGCAGGGTCAAGCGTCGCCGCTTCTGCATCATTAGCACGAACTAAGTGTTGGTCTTTTGCCAGCGAAACACCAGCAGGTAAGGTTTCAGCAGCGGCAGTCACTGATATAAAAGGGGTCAATAAAAATGAAATGAGTAAAGCCGTTGAATGTTTTTTAAAATCCATGTTTGTTTGCTCTCCTAGCCTATCTTTGAAGCAAGTAATAAAATTAACAATGCGACGGTTGACGAGTTTTGACGCTATGGTTTATTTAAAGGGGTTCATCTAATGAACTTAGTTAATGATTAATATAGCCAATAGTGAATACTTGATAGTACTTGATCAATCAGGAGATTAAGGTGAGTTTAATTCCAAGAACGGAAAGAGCTGCGTTTTCAATAAAGCCGCTGTCATATGGGAAATCGGTGTTGGGTGCGCCTTTGCTCTATTTCCCCGCGCAAATAGAAAGCGAGTCTCGCGGGCTGATCTTAGCAGGCACACACGGTGATGAAACCGCTTCTATTGCGGGATTATCTTGTGCGCTGAGAAGCTTGCCAGCCGCCAACTTGCGACACGATGTGATTCTGTCGATGAACCCAGATGGCAATCAATTAGGCACTCGCGCCAACGCAAACCAAGTCGATCTGAACCGCGCCTTTCCAACTCAAAACTGGACAGCAAACGGCACCGTCTATCGCTGGAGCTCCCACACACCAGTCAGAGATGTAAAAGTGAAAACCGGGCAAGCCGAACAACTTGAACCTGAAGTGCAATCGCTCATAAACCTCATCGAACAGCGCCAACCTAAATTCGTCATCTCTTTTCACGAACCACTCGCCATGGTCGATGACCCCGATCGATCAGAACTCACCACTTGGCTAGGTAAGCAATTCAACCTGCCGCTCGTTGAAGACGTCGATTACGAAACCCCAGGCTCATTCGGCACATGGTGTCAGGAAAGAAACCTACCGTGCATTACTGTAGAACTACCGCCCGTTTCTGCGGATTTAACTATAGAAAAGTATTTGGATGCGTTTGTCGCAGTGTTGGGGTGTGAGGGAAATTAGTCTGGAGTAGGCTACATATACACATGCGAACAGTAATTCATCCTAATTACTAGTGAATCATATATTCCGTCTACTGAATCAATCCCATTCATAATCTATGCCGAATTCTTCCTTTGCATCATTTCAACTTATCTTTAGAGAAAGGCAATCGACATGATTAGCGCGATGAAAACTTCACTATCAATGAACTTCGGGGCTCGTCGCTATGAATCTAACTCGTTATAAAAAATCATGACAAGTGTCTGGACAAAAACGTTCCAAGAAAATGATCCTAAAACAGCACTATTTCTAAATTAATATTTATCGTTAGAGGTGATGGCGATTGGGGTTTACACGCAAGTTACTACAAGTAGTGTAATAAAGGCTCCAGCAAAGCACTAGAGCCTTAAATACCATTAGAAATTGAATCTAATTAGTAGCCTCAAGCTCTTTCTCTGCAACCGACAGCATCTCAAACTCTTCCTCAGCGGTCGATGCGACCAATTTATTACGGCTATATAGGCCATAATAAGCACCACCAATCACAAAGAGTCCCATAGTCATAAAGAATGCAGATGGGTCAAAAGCATAAACACCCGTCATTGCAATAAGCGACAGCACTAGTGAAGTGCCGGAAGTCAGCATGCCACCCGGTGTTTTGTATGGACGGTGAAGCTCTGGTTGCTTGATACGCAACAATATATGACTAAGCGACATTAATGCATAAGACACTGTCGCCCCCACTACCGCCATCGCCAAGATCAGGTCGCCTTCTCCGGTCAATGACACAGCAAAACCAAACACACCCGGCACCACTAAAGCACGAGCAGGCACTTTGTTTTTGTTTGTAAGCGACAAGCTTTGAGGCAAGTAACCCGCACGAGACAATGCAAACACTAAGCGGCTATAACCGTAGATAATCGAGAAGAATGAAGCAATAAGTCCTGCAAGTCCTAGTATATTAACAGCCGTTGCAACGGTTGGATTACCGGTCAACTTCAAGGCATCGACTAGAGGAACGGCACTATTCGCAATCGCTTCAGAACCCACAGCGCCCGCAAGCAGCAGAACGACTAAGGTAGCGGTGACCAGTAAGAATAACATTGCGCCGATAATACCTTTGGGTACATCCTTGGCCGGGTTTTTCGCCTCTTCAGCAGCCAGTGGAACCCCTTCTACCGCAAGAAAAAGCCACATTGCAAACGGTAGTGCCGCCCATACACCATACCAACCAAAAGGAAGTAGTTCTGTGGCTTGTGCGGTTGCCGGAGCGATATCAAACAGATTATTAGCATCAAACTCACTAACCAATACGCCTGCTGTCATAAGAATTGCTAGTACGGCTAACCCACTGATGACCATCATGACTTTCAGAGCTTCTCCTACCCCTGCCATATGAATACCGATAAAGATGGCATAAAAGATCGCGTAAACAAGAGGACCATCGATACCCATTAGTTCATTCACCGCTGAGCCAATAAAAATGACAATCGCGGCAGGTGCAAGGGCATACTCAATTAAGACGGATAAGCCGGTAAAAAATCCCCCCGTTGGTCCCATGGCTTGTCGAGCAAAACTATAGCCACCTCCTGCAGCGGGAATAGCCGCAGACATCTCCGCCAAAGAAAGGACAAGGGTAAAGTACATCACCGCCATAGCAATTGCAGCAATAAGAAAGCCTCCCCAACCAGCTTGACCGATACCAAAGTTCCAGCCTGCAAAGTCACCAGAGATCACGTATGAAACGCCTAACCCTGCTAGCAAAATCCACCCAGCAGTGCCCCTTTTAAGTTGTCTTTGCGCCAAATATTCCTGATGTTCTGACATTGTAAATCCCTCTATTTTTGTCTTTTATCCAATTAAAAAATTGCCTGTGTGCTTGTCTTCTAACTGCTCACCACCTTCTTCCTCGATACTCGAACGGTCTTTAAGGTTGACCCCAGAAAGCTCTAGCCGACGAGCTTCCTTCAATAGGTATACCGCTCGCTTACACGCATCTTCATAAGCCAACCCCTGTGGGCGAATATTAGAAATGCAGTTCCTATCAGAGTCTTTTGTTCCTCTTCTCGCCTGCCAAGTCAGGTACATACCCATGCTATCTGGAGAGGTCAGTCCCGGGCGTTCACCAATCAAAACCACCACCATCTTGGCTTGTAAGCACTCGCAAACATCATCTCCTATTGCCACTCGGCCCTGCCTCACAACAGTAATAGGAGCAACATGCCACGGCACTTCGTCTTCCCCTAATAAAGAAAGCAGATGCTCAATGACTGGATTTGCATGATTTTGAATGGCAATTGAAGACAAGCCATCAGCCACTACTATCGCGAGATCAAACGGGGGAGACTCTGAATGAAGAACGGCTTGCAACTGATTCCAACAGACGTCATCAAGCTCACGACCAAGATCCGGCCTTTGCAAATACATGAATCTGTCTGTCGCTTTGCTGTGCGCCTTAATTGGTGCCTGAGAAGTGTGTTGAATGACCGAGTTTGATTGAGCGATGAGCTCAACCAATGAATCCACATCTAAAGCACAATGAACGGCATCCATCGCCTGTGCATGGTCGAGTTGAAATGAAAGCAACTCTTTAGTTGGAACGCTATTTCCACTTCGACCCAGTGCAATACGTGCCGATGTAAAACCTTTAAGCTCGTGCCAAGGGTTTTGAGTTACCAACTTAGAAGCAGAATGTTTTGCCATAGAGACCACCTTACCCATGTGCGGGGCCTCCATTAAGTTGTGCTAGAGCGCCAGCAAATGAGCCGGAGAGTCGTTCATTTAGGCGCACATCTTTTACATCATCAAAAATCTGCATCTGAGTTAGCCACTCCTCAAACTCCGGCGCAGGTTTTAAACCCAACACCTTGCGTGCATAAAGTGCATCATGAAACGAGGTTGTTTGATAATTGAGCATGATGTCATCGGAACCCGGAATCCCCATAATGAACGAGCACTCAGCGACACCGAGCAATGTCAGTAAGTTATCCATATCATTTTGATCGGCATAGGCATGGTTGGTATAGCAGATATCACACCCCATCGGCAGGCCAAGCAATTTGCCACAAAAATGGTCCTCAAGCCCTGCTCGAATAATCTGTTTTCCATCAAAGAGATATTCAGGGCCGATAAAGCCGACCACGGTATTAACCAACAATGGATTAAAATGACGCGCTACGGCATAAGCCCGTGTCTCACAAGTTTGTTGGTCCACACCATGAAAAGCATTGGCAGAGAGAGATGTTCCTTGCCCTGTCTCAAAGTACATGACGTTACTTCCAACGGTGCCTCGGTTCAGCGAAAGCGCCGCTTCGTTTGCTTCTTTAAGGATCGAAAGGTTAATACCAAAGGTGTCGTTCGTACCTTGAGTGCCACCAATAGATTGAAAGACGAGATCCACCGGAGCGCCCATCTCAATCGCTTCAATCGTGTTTGTAACATGGGTTAATACGCAAGATTGGGTCGGGATCTGGTAGTGTTGAATGACCTCTTCCATCAGATTCATCAACTTAATTGCCTGTGGTACATTATCTGTTGCGGGATTAATGCCGATCACAGCATCACCATTGCCATACATCAAACCATCAAAAATACTGGCGGCAATGCCATTGAGAGAATCGGTTGGATGATTGGGCTGTAAACGGGTGGATAAACGACTAGGCAAGCCAATGGTGTTACGAAACGCAGTCACTACCCGACATTTTTTGGCGACTTGGATCAAATCCTGATTACGCATGATCTTACTCACTGCAGCCACCATTTCTGGAGTTAAACCAGGACGCAGCTTTGCAAGCGTGAGACTATCGGCTTCATCACTTAGCAGCCAGTTCCGAAAGTCTCCCACTGTAAGGTGATCAATCGCTTTAAACGCCTCTCTATCATGGCTATCAATGATTAAACGAGTAACTTCATCACTTTCATAAGGGATCACCGCTTCATTTAAAAACGTCTTTAGGGGCAAGTCTGCCAGTGTCATCTGAGCTACAACACGCTCTGCAGCAGAAGTCGCAGATACACCAGCCAAAACATCCCCTGAACGCTCTGGCGTAGCCTTTGCCATCAGATCTGCTAACGACTCAAAGTTAAAAACCAGGTGCCCTTGTTGTCGGCGATAAGCTGCTGTCATAAATTCCCTCTTCATAAACTGGTTCAGTTCTTGCTCAATAACCTTTTGTATATATGAGTAATTAAGCGATTTTTGAACCGAATGAATATCAAGAATCGGCAAACATAAAAAAGCATTAATAAACATAAACTTAAAGACACACTGTACTAATATGGGTCACATGGGTAGGTCATGGAATGATGAGAAAGGATGAAGAATTGATGCGTTATGCACCTAATTTGTGCACATTCAACACATTTGATGCAAATCAGCAGGCAGCCAGCCTCTTTAACTGGCAGCAAGAATATGACCAACTGAGTCAAGGAAGTTTTCTAGGTCAGATCCGTGAACGAAAATTTTCTCACGTGCACCTATTTCGAGAAGACAGCAACCGAAAGCTTAAGCAGCAATGTCGTATTAATGAAGGGATTTGGTTAGGAATCAGTGCTAACGATAGACCTTTACACATCAATCACGCACAAGGTAATCCTGATAGTATTTTGATCCGTGAGGCTGGGGCGGATTTTGAGCTACTTACGCCAGAAACCTTTTCTATTTATGGGTTAGTCATAAGCCCTTCACTGGTTGAAATGATTCAGCAACAGCTAGAGATTGAATCGTTAAACAGCAAGAGCCACTTTCTTGGTTGCTCTCAACACTACACCCAACAAATAAAAGCTTACTTGAGCTTACTACTCTCCCCGAGTAAATCTCGCTGGTCTTTTCAAACTCATCAATCCATTGTTCAAGATATGTTGGTCGAATTGTTCGCTCAATCGTCTAATCAAAATATGCAAAAAACCAATGCCTCACAGCGTGAGAATACAATGCGTCGAATTAGGCAGTACCTAGATAACTCGCAGTACCGTAAACCCGTCACCGTGTCTGAACTGTGCGATGCGGTTTATGTCAGTCGCCGTACGCTGCAATACACCTTTGAGTCCTGTTGTGGCATATCACCAAAACAATTTATACAAAATGTACGTCTCAACCAGGTACGGCGCATTCTGCAAAATCCGAGCGAACAACGGTGCATCAATGAAATCGCCTTTGACTTTGGTTTTTTTCATCTGGGATATTTTTGCCAAAGCTACAAGCAGTTGTTTGGTGAGTCGCCCATGCAAACACGTTCTAATGTCTAAAACCCAAAAAGTGTCGAGGGACAACTTAAAAAAATGTAGTTAGACGATATGAAAGACGAATAGATTAGTTGCCTATCCTGCCTCAAGATCACAACGCATGAACTTCACTTCAAGTGCCTGCCGCCATCAAGGTGCAAAGTCCTTCCTGTCATATAGTGACTAGCCAAAACAAACTTAATGCCATCTATCACTTCTTCAAAGCCTGCCTCTGCGGGAATCAGTGCTTTTTTCAGAGCTCTGGTTTTGTACGCCTCGTCATCATGTTCATTGAATTTTATCATGGCAGGAGAGAGAGTATTGACTTTCACCTTGGGAGCCAGCATCGCTGAGAACGACAGCGTCAAGTTGTTGAGTGCGGCTTTACTGGCCGCGTAAGCGATGTGTTTTTTACTGCCTTTTTCCGCAACGTAATCACTGATGTGGATGATGTCCGACGTTTTATCGCTAGACATTAGTTGGTCTTTGAGCATTAAATTAACCAGATAAGGCACGGTGGCGTGAATCGTCATCATCTGGTGCATGATTTGTAATGCGTTTTCACTGGGATTTTTTTTGTTCTCCGGTTGCCAGTCGGAAGCGTTATGGATGATGGCTCGAATCGCCTTATATTCTTGACCAACATAATGCAAAAAACCCTCTAAGCTACTTTGTTGATAAAAATCTACCTGTTGCAAGTCGGCTCCACTGTCGCGCAGTATTTTCAGCTGGGGATAGTCGCTTCGGTAAGTGCCAACGACTTTGTATCCGTCAGATATAAGTTGCTGCGCCAGAGCGAATCCTAAACGCTTCCCCACTCCAGTTATTAGAATCGTTTCACTCATCGTAAAAACTCAGCTCTAGTTTGAGGGTTAGTTTTGAAACTGCCACCAAGCGCGGTTGTGGTGGTTTCAGAGTTAGCGTCCATAACGCCTCTCGATTTAACGCAGTAGTGAGTTGCTTTAATCGTCACAGCCACATTTTCTGTTTCGACTAGAGTCTGTATCGCGACCAGGATTTGCTGTGTAAGGCGTTCTTGAACCTGCGGACGCTGAGCAAAGAATCGAACAATACGGTTTATTTTAGATAGCCCAAGAATCTTGGATTCTGGGATATAAGCCACTTGTGCTAAACCATCGATGGTGATGAAGTGATGTTCGCACGTCGAAGTTAAATCTATATCCGATACCTTAACCATTTCATCAACTGACATTTTGTTGTCGATAACACTAATTTTGGGGAAGTTATTGTAGTCGAGCCCTGAAAATATCTCGTGAACGTACATCTTTGCAATGCGATGAGGTGTTTCAGCGAGACTGTCATCGGTTAAATCCAGCCCGAGCGTACTGACAACTTCCGTCAAAAGCCCTTTGATGCGGTTGTACTTCTGGTCGGGGTTCATTTCGCTCGATGTCATCGGGGTTTCAAGCCCCTTTTCGAGCAAAGCTTCTCTTACTTTTTCAGCTTCTGTGGTTAGCATTGAGTCGCTCCTTATGAGTTAATCTTCAAGTTCTGCTTCATAGCTCAGGGTGAGCGAGACGGAATCGGCGAAACGTAGAGCATGAGGCTTGTCAATTCTCACCTGAGCGTATCGGACCCATGAATGGTCGATACAAATACCGAGTACGTCGCTGGTTAACTTTTCTAAAAGCAGAAACCGTCCAGATTCAACATGTTCAATAATTTTTTTGCAGATATTTTTGTAGTTAAGTGCGTTCTCCACATCATCAGAGAGGCAAAGGTTG
Organism: Vibrio sp. 10N.222.52.C3; assembly: GCF_041474195.1. Lineage (NCBI taxonomy): Bacteria > Pseudomonadati > Pseudomonadota > Gammaproteobacteria > Vibrionales > Vibrionaceae > Vibrio > Vibrio sp. 10N.222.52.C3. The sequence goes on from NZ_JBFRTQ010000110.1 coordinate 19,161, forward strand.
TTCGCGGGATAATGGATCTCCGCATTTATGACGATGTCTTGCTGCTTGGTTTTTTCTTCTTCGTTGAAGCCGATGAAGGTTCTTAATCTGAGATTTGTGATGGTGATAATCGCATTGTGATTCATAACAGTTTCCGATCCTTAGAAGGTAGAGTGAGTTACGTGCCTATTAGAGGAAAAGATCAATAAAGCCCAAGCGTTCTGTTTAAAGCAGTTACAGGGACTAAGTGAAGCTGACCTCGAACGGTATAAGTTCGGTTTTCTGACTCAGCTGATCGAAGTTGTTCCAGAGATGCTGAAAAGAGATATCTAGAGTGGGATGAAGTTCTTGCGCGGCAACATCAACTAACGGTCGAAGCACAAAAGCGTACTCGGTGATTTCACCTCGAGGCAGCTCTACTCCATCAATAATGCCTACTTCGTTACCGTAAAGAAGGATATCGATATCCATCGTGCGCGAGGCATATTCTTTAGTTTCTCGCTTGCGGTCATTTTCTAATTCGATTTGATGCAGAACCTTAGCCAGTTCAGCGATAGAAAGGTCACATTCAAACCCTGCGACTAGGTTTAGGAAGTTGTCCCCTTCAAAACCAACAGGCTCACAATCGTAGAAATTAGAAATGTTCAGAGGTGCAAAGTGACTATTCAATGCTTTGAGAGATTCTGTGATGTGATGTTCGCGGTTAATGTTGCTTCCGATGCTGACATAGACGGTGGACATATTGTTTTCTCCCTTTTAGCTAACCTCTTACGTTGTAAGTCGCTAGGAAGATCAGCTATGTATCCGTTTGATGTCGGGAGGGTAAATGAAAATCTCCCGACAACTCATATAGAGTTCGGTTCTGAGTCGGAAAGGAGGACTTTTGAACTAGAAAATGCCACGGGCGAAAATTCAGCTTATGAAGGTTCTGGACAGAAATGAGTTTTGGAAAATCAAACATTAGCAACTTATGAATAACTACAGGTATGGCAAATAGCAAAAATGACGTGCAGGACGCACCGGAAGGCGTGTCGAAACCTCTACCTTACGGAGAGCGTACTCACCTTGAGAAAAGCATCAAGGCCGCCCTCCTTCTAGAGTAAATCGGACAATTTACTTATATAGAGGCTCGGGCTTGTTCAACACTTGGGATTTAACGTTGGCTACGCAACGCTTAATCCTTATCTATTAGGTGCGTGTCCAAATTAAAAAGGGATTTCTCCAAGAAAGCTGCTATCACCCGACTCAACAACGGCATCACCATTTACCTTTGTAATCAGAAGTTTGAAAAAAGATTCTATTTCGTACAACGCGAGCTTTAAAAACACACCCAACGATTGGCTATCAAATTTTGTTTTGCCTTTGAATACCTTGATCTTTTTCGAAGCGTTAATCTTCAGCGAATGTTTTAAATCATTATTGACTCGCCTTAAATCGTCAATGAATTGATAGCCACTTAGCTCATCCAGATCGATCCCATTGGCTGAAAAACAGCTATTTAACGCTTTTAAATTTGATAAATGGCTGGTTTTTTGAGAATAGTAGGTAAAAATTATCTGCTTCAGTCGAATCTCAATTTCTTTATATAGAAACATCACTTTCATTTCGATTAGCGCTAATGCATGCAATTCTTTGGCTTCGTTAAAGAAATCAAATTGAGCATTTGCAGCCATTTCTTCTAATATTAGCTCTCGTTCAACACCATAGTCATAATTGTGATAATCGTAATCATCTCCCATTTCTTCCATAGACTGCTTGGCAGATGAGATGTAGTCAGACAGTTCTTTTTCGGAACGTCTTTTGTACTCTAGATTTTCTAAATACTGTTTATCCTGGTACTCATCTAATGCATCAAATAGTGAGTAGACATTCACAAATGAGTCAATTCCTTCATCGAGTTTATCCACTTAAATCTCCATTTCTTATACAACGAGGGCAACTAATGCTAATCACTCTTAAATACTTGATACTAAGCGTTTTGCACTAAGTCTAATGCTTTGTCACGGTCAACTACACCATCCCCGCTGCAGGTCTGGCAGTCAATTCTACCAGTGTCACAAGTTGGGCATGGTATTTTCTCAAATTCACTTAGATCAAGTGTTATGAGTTTACTTTCATAAATAGAGCCCATCCCTTTACATGCTCTGCAGTCTTCCTTCCCTAACTTGCATTTACCGTTGCATACAGGGCAGGTATGTAAAATATCTTCAATTTCATCTTCAACGACAAGGCTTTCTAAGTCACTAGGTGTGAACTCAAGTTCTCTTGGACTTATTCCTACAATTTGACGAACAAACTTTACTATCGAAGCGTCTCCCTGAATATCGATATCTCTAGCAAATTCCCATGCAGACAAGGGCTTACCTTTGTTTTTATCATACGAATAATCATGCGAGTCTTCGAAGTTTTGAATCGAAACATAACGTTTAACTAAACTTGGAAAACGCTCATTGCTTTGCACCATTTCATCCCAAATGGTCTGATTCAGTGTCCACGCACTGTTTCTTTTTGGAGTTTGATCATCTTTTTTACGTATTAGATTCCCACTTTTGTCATATTGATACCTACAATCGCTGTCATGGATAACATGCTGTTTAATCTTAAAGTGCGTTAACACTTTAATGAAAAATGGCATATTGTTTTTAGTGCCAGTATTTAGAACAAAAATATCTCGCTCAGGATAGTATTCGTGCAATAGCTGGCGGACTACAATAGCTTCGGTATCTCCTTCAACAAGCACTACTTCATCTGCAAAAAATGTTTCGCAAACATGTGGATTGAAGCGATTAAGCATTAAAATTCTATCTCTATTTCCCCCCTGAGAATCAAACACATCATCACCAACTTGATGAATGTCTGTTGTTTTGTCAGCATTTACAGTTAAACGTGCCAATGTCGTATGCGGTTTGGACAGATCTATAAGCTGTGGATTATGAGAGGCACATAAAATCTGAAACTTCGATTTATGACATAATGAATACAATGTGTCCTTTAAAAGTCGTATTCTTTTAGGGTGTAGATATAACTCAGGCTCTTCAAAAAGAATGATAAATTCTTTTTTTACAACTTCATTTCCATCTTCAGGGTCATAATTATTCTTAGATAACCCTAAAAAGTTAAACATTGCTTGCCTAATTACACCGTGCCCATGAGAGCTAAAGTCACTCTTTCCATCTGTTGCACTGTTGTTAATTGCCACACAAAACTCTTTATCTAGCGCTTTAGTAACATCAACCTCTTGCCCTATTACTGGAGAAATTGATAGCGATAGCTCAGGGAAAACTTTTTGAAAGTTTGAGTTAGCTTTATCAGCAAATCCCTTAACAAGAGATGTATCTTCAATTGTAGATTGAAGTTCATTTAGCTTATCTAGGGCTTCTTGATATGCTTTGGCATGTTCTGTTGAAAGGGTCTTAAGTACCTGTTTCTTTATTGTTTCAGTAATCCACTTACTTAACTCATCAGGTGTCGGCATTGCAGGTATAACGATTGGCGTCGGTGCTTCTTTTGATAAGTGAGCATCGAAACCACCAAACCCATTATCGACGTATTTACCAATAGCTGGATCGAAAGTTTCCTTTTTCCCTTCTTTTCCTGCTTGTGACCAGGTTTTTTTAAACTTAATTTCATTCACAGAAGAGACCCAGCGACTTAAACCTTTTTTATCAAAAACAACCGAGTCTCCCTCCTCCTTGATAAAAACCATTTCCATTTCAATTTTGTTGGTTTCGTCAAAGTTATGGAAATCGGAAAGAACACATTTTTTCTTAGAAGTTACAAAGTATTCGTAAGCATGTAAAAAAGTCGATTTCCCAAC
>NZ_JBFRTQ010000111.1:0-2213 GCF_041474195.1 Vibrio sp. 10N.222.52.C3
TTTAGGCCATTGCCCGAGCGTGTACTTTATTGCTTTGCCTAGTGGGCTAGAGCCTATCACCTTCTGGGTTGTCATCCATTGGTAAAGCTCATCCAGTATCGGCTTGGCAAGCGCTTGACGCTCTGCTTTTCGCTCTTCGGCAGGCGCACCTTTTAAGCGTGATTCTATCCCGTAGAGTTTTTGGATTTTAGCCAGCGCCTTATCAGCCTTGCCCGATTTACCTTTCCCTTGAAGCTTTTTAGCATCCATGAACTTGCGACGAGCATGCGCTAAGCACCCTACCTTGGTGACGTGATGAAGTCCATCATAAGCCGCGTAGCCATCGGTTTGTAGATAACCGTTGTAGTCACCTAAAAAGTCCACGGGACACGCCCTCGCGCGACTGTTTTGATAGTCGTACAAGGCAATATTTTTCACATTCGGCAGTGCCGCTTCGGGTGAGTCAGCGCCTGAGCAGTAGAGCCACATATAACACTGCTTCTCTTCTTTGAGCACATTGAGCGGCGTTTCATCCGCTTGAACCACCACTTGTTGAAGTAGGTGCTCTTTCAAGGCGGCATACAGCGGGGCGAACTTCTCACTGACTTGGATGACCCACCTAGCCATGGTGGTACGTGATAGCTCGATACCCGACTGGGTAAACAGCGATTCTTGACGATAAAGTGGCATCGCGTATTGGTATTTTCCAAGAATGATGTTGGTCAGCAAACTTTCTGTGGCGAAGCTTTTAGGGATGAGGCTCTGAGGGGATGGCTTCTGAACGATTCGGCTGCTGTCGCCTGTTTTCTCGCACTGGCGGCAAGCGTACTTAGGACGAACATATTCCAACACTTTGAGTACCGCTGGCGTGAACTCTAGCTTCTCGCTGCGGTCTTCCCCGATTTTATGCAGGCTATGATTGCAGCAAGCGCACTGCTTTTCATGGTCGTCTATATCAAGTTCGATAACCTCACGAGGCAAGGTCTTAGGCAGAGGTTTACGTTTACCGCGCTTTTTCGTTGTGGTCGTGGTTGTCACCTCAACCTCGTCTTCTTTAACGGCTTCACATTCCGCTTCGTTGAAGAGGTCACCTTGTGATTCATCGTAAGGCTTTAATGCCTCCGAGCGTTTCGCGAACTGACGGTCGAAGGCGAGTTTGAGTTGTTCAAGCAGCGATTGGCGCTCTTGTTTCCACTCATTTTTCTCCGACATCAGAGCAGCTACCATCGCTTGTAGCTCGGCAACATCTTGGCTTTCTGGGTCGATATTTGGCGTCTTTTTCATAGCATTGATTATACTAAAATCGTGCCGTTAACGCTTGGAGAATAAGGCTTTGTTCTCGATTAACTCATTGTAAAATCGTTTATTTTGATGGGTTCGTGGCCGATAATTGTGAAGCCTGAAAGCAGTCTATCAAGCTCAAATTGAGTGAGGGTAAACACCTGATTTTTCTCTTTTGAAGGCCACTTATACTTGGCTTTTTCAAGGCGTTTATACCAGAGGGCGAAGCCTGTTTTATCCCAGTACAACACTTTAATCTTATCGCGCTGTTTATTGGTAAACAGGAACAGCGCACCGCTGCCAAGAGGCAAGTCAGTATCATTTTCGATAATCGCTGCAAGGCCGTTGATGGACTTTCTAAAATCGACGCTTTCACGATAAAGGTAAATGTCTGGAGCGCTGAGCATACCTTTCATGACAACGCTCCAATGAGTTCAGCAAGATAGGTGGCTGGCGTGCCTTGAGGAATGCTCAGCTCCACATCATTGATGAGAAGTGTCATGTTCGCCGTAGCTATCTGGGCCTGATACTTGGTTGTCTTTTCAACGATTTCGGCTTTAACAAATCCGACAGATTCCGATTGGCTTGCTGTTTGGAGTTGACGCCGTTTGGCAAAGAACGTGGATAAACTCAGTCCATGCTCTTCACAAAAAGCGCGTTGGGTAACACTGCTGCTTTCATATTGCTCAAACAGTGATTGCCATTCTAGGTTGGTACGTCGTTTTGCCATTTCAACTCTCCTTTGGGTTGGAGAGTTGATCTTATTCTTCGTGCTGAAGGATTAGAATGCGGTGTTCATGGCACGCTTACGTTTCTTCCGTCAGCAGGTTTAAAGCAATATGCCTTATCACAGCTAAGTTCTCACCAGCTTGCTCTCGACGTATACGACATTCATCTTCTTTAAAGCCAACGTCTAATCGCCAGTGCATCTGATTTTCAATACTCCAATGTGC
>NZ_JBFRTQ010000112.1:0-858 GCF_041474195.1 Vibrio sp. 10N.222.52.C3
CAAAATTATTTACAGGGTCGATGAATATCTGTCTACTAATTCACTTTCTTATGACCAAAAGCTTACGTTATTTCGAGATATTTGCCTTGCTATTGAGTATGCGCATGAGTTGAAAGTTCTACATGCTGACCTAAAACCTGAAAATATACTCATAAATGCTCATGGAGAACCTAAGGTTATTGATTTCAATCTTACTCAAACTCTTAGTTGTTCGCCTGATAACTCACTCAACTCCATTAAAGCGGTAAGTCGAATTTATGCTAGTCCAGAACAACTCACAGGTGAAAGTTTGGACGAAAGGTCTGACGTGTTCTCTTTAGGGCGGATCCTACAGAAGATGTTTCCAGATAAAATAGCGTCTAGAGATTTAATTCGAGTACATCAACATGCGACTAACGTAAACCGTTCTCGTCGATATCAAAGTGTTCGTGCTTTAGCAAATGATATCGAAAATGTAAGGCGTTGTTATCCATTAAATTATCGTAACAATAATAACGTTCATAAAGTGATTAAGTTTATTCAACGTTATCCTACCACATCCGTGTATTTTTCTTTCTTTCTTGCGATATTGACCGCATTTTTAGTGGCTTTCTCTATAGAGACGCACAATCTTAGTGATCAAAAATTGCAACTTGATTCGGTTATATATGATGTCACATCAATGGCTTACCCATCAAGCCATACCTTACTTGATTGGGATGAAATTATTCACTCTCGAAATCTGAATATCGTTGACCTAGACGTTTACGTTGAAGACGTTAATTCAAATGATCGTGACGGTTTAGTAGTTCCTTAAAACCACCGCCCTAGTCGGTGGTGATTGTTGCTTGAGGCTATGGCAGGGCGGGATCGCACTTT
>NZ_JBFRTQ010000113.1:0-8893 GCF_041474195.1 Vibrio sp. 10N.222.52.C3
AGATACGAGATACGAGATATTTTTGAAAAATGGCGCAGACAAGACAAGCAAAAAATGCCAAACATCATGGTGCAATTTCTATTGTCTATTCCTTGTTCTACAGACACAAAAAAGCCGAGCTAATGCTCGGCTTTTGTATTAAGAATCTAGTATAGATTACTCAGCAGCTTCTTCAGCAGCTGGGCGGTCTACAAGCTCAATGTAAGCCATTGGAGCTTTATCACCAGTACGGAAACCACATTTAAGAATGCGAGTGTAACCACCTTGGCGAGCCGCGAAACGCGGGCCTAGTTCATTAAATAGTTTTGCCACAACTTCGTTATCACGAGTGCGAGCAAATGCAAGACGACGGTTAGCAACACTGTCTGTCTTAGCTAGGGTAATCAATGGCTCAATTACGCGACGTAGTTCTTTTGCTTTAGGCACGGTAGTTTTAATAACTTCGTGACGAACAAGAGAGCTAGCCATGTTGCTGAACATCGCTTTGCGATGACTGCTGTTGCGGTTGAGTTGACGACCACTTTTACGATGGCGCATGACCTAATCCTTCTAACTTTTCGATTAATCTTCAGCGATTGACGCTGGTGGCCAGTTTTCTAGACGCATGCCTAGAGAAAGACCACGTGAAGCAAGCACATCTTTAATCTCTGTAAGAGATTTCTTACCAAGGTTTGGCGTTTTAAGTAGCTCAACCTCAGTGCGCTGTACAAGATCACCGATGTAGTGAATCGCTTCTGCTTTCAAACAGTTAGCAGAGCGAACTGTTAGTTCAAGATCGTCTACAGGACGTAGTAGGATAGGATCGAATTCTGGCTTCTCTTCCTTCTCCTCAGGTACACGTACATCACGAAGATCTACGAACGCATCCAATTGTTCAGCTAAAATAGTAGCTGCACGACGGATTGCTTCCTCAGGTTCTAGAGTACCGTTCGTTTCCATATCGATAACAAGCTTGTCTAAATCAGTACGTTGTTCTACACGTGCCGCTTCTACAGCGTAAGCGATTTTATCAACCGGGCTGTAAGTAGCGTCAACTAGTAGACGACCGATAGGACGCTCATCTTCTTCAGTATGGATACGAGCTGAAGCTGGAACGTAACCACGACCACGTTCTACTTTGATACGCATAGCGATCTCAGCGTTGTCATCCGTTAGGTGACAAATTACGTGCTCAGGGTTAGCGATCTCTACATCACCATCGTGGGTGATGTCACCTGCAACAACAGGGCCTGAGCCTGATTTGTTCAGTGTAATAAACACTTCATCTTTGCCTTCAGCAACGCGTACAGCCAAACCTTTAAGGTTTAGAAGGATTTCCAGGATATCTTCCTGAACGCCTTCTTTAGTGCTGTATTCGTGTAGCACACCTTCAATTTCAACTTCTGTTACGGCACAACCCGGCATAGAAGATAGAAGAATGCGGCGAAGAGCATTACCTAGAGTGTGGCCGAAACCGCGCTCTAATGGCTCAAGAGTTACTTTCGCGTGTGTCGTATTGATCTGTTCAATGTCAACAAGACGCGGCTTAAGAAATTCTGTTACAGAACCCTGCATTGTGTCCTCTCTTTTTTTAACCTTACTTAGAGTAAAGTTCGACGATCAAGTGTTCATTGATGTCAGCTGATAGGTCAGAACGCTCAGGCATACGCTTGAATGTACCTTCCATTTTGCCAGCATCTACTTCAATCCAAGTTGGCTTTTCACGTTGTTCAGCAACTTCTAGAGCCGCTTTAATACGAGATTGCTGTTTAGCTTTCTCGCGGATAGAAACAACGTCGTTTGCCGCTACTTTGAAAGAAGGAACGTTTACAACTTTACCGTTAACTAGAATAGACTTGTGGCTAACTAGTTGACGAGATTCAGCACGAGTGGCGCCAAAGCCCATACGGTAAACTACGTTATCAAGACGACCTTCAAGAAGCTGAAGCAGGTTTGCACCTGTGTTGCCTTTAAGACGTGCAGCTTCTTTGTAGTAGTTGCGGAATTGTTTTTCTAGAACGCCGTAGATACGACGAACTTTTTGCTTCTCACGAAGCTGAACGCCATACTCAGATAGACGACCGCGACGAGCGCCGTGTACACCTGGTGCGTTATCAATTTTACACTTGGTATCGATCGCACGGACACCAGACTTAAGGAATAAGTCAGTACCTTCGCGACGGCTAAGCTTAAGCTTAGGACCCAAATATCTTGCCATGATCTTTCTCCAATATTCCTAGAAACGAAACTTAAACGCGACGTTTCTTAGGTGGACGACAACCGTTATGAGGGATTGGTGTCGCATCAACAATGTTAGTGATACGGAAACCAGCAGCGTTCAGTGCACGAACAGTAGATTCGCGACCTGGACCTGGACCCTTAACCATAACTTCCAAGTTCTTTAGGCCATATTCTTTAGCCATTTCACCACAACGCTCAGCTGCAACTTGTGCTGCGAACGGAGTAGATTTACGAGAACCACGGAAACCTGAACCACCTGCTGTAGCCCATGCAAGAGCGTTGCCTTGACGGTCAGTGATAGTTACGATTGTGTTGTTGAAAGAAGCATGAATGTGCGCTACGCCATCAGCTACTTGCTTGCGTACGCGCTTACGCGCGCGAGTTGGTTGTTTTGCCATTGTACTCTACCTTATCCGACTATTTCTTGATCGGCTTGCGCGGACCCTTACGGGTGCGAGCGTTGGTTTTAGTACGCTGTCCACGTAGTGGTAGACTGCGACGATGACGAAGACCGCGGTAACAGCCAAGGTCCATAAGACGCTTGATGTTCATCGATACTTCACGACGTAGATCACCTTCTACAGTGTACTTAGCTACACCATCACGCAGTTGATCGATCTGCTCTTCAGTTAGTTCACTGATCTTAGCATCTTCAGCAATACCCACTTCAGCTAGAATAGCTTGAGAGCGAGTTTTACCGATACCGTAGATTGCAGTAAGTGCAATTACAGAATGCTTATGATCAGGAATGTTAATGCCGGCTATACGGGCCATTATTCACTCCTAAGGGGTTCATAAAAGAATTATCCGCAGCAAAGCCCGTTATGGATACGCTGCGGCATACTACTTCTTTTGCACGCAAAAGGTAGGCCGAGGAATATACTCGACTCTACCTTGTATTTCAAGTAAAAATTTCTGCTAATTAGCCTTGGCGTTGCTTATGCTTTGGCTCACTGCAAATCACGCGAACGACACCGTTACGCTTGATAACTTTACAGTTACGGCAGATTTTTTTAACGGAAGCACGAACTTTCATTGCTAAACTCCGTAAATGGAATCGAAATTGTTACCACCGAATTAACGGCCGTAACCCTTCAGATTCGCTTTCTTTAACACAGAATCATACTGTTGTGACATCAGATGAGTCTGTACCTGTGCCATGAAATCCATGATAACTACCACTACGATTAGTAGTGATGTGCCGCCAAAGTAGAAACGAACGTTCCACGCGACCATCATGAACTCAGGAATCAGACATATAAAAGTAATGTATAGAGCGCCCGCAAGGGTTAGTCTAGTCATCACTTTATCGATATATTTCGCTGTCTGCTCACCTGGGCGGATACCGGGTACGAATGCACCAGACTTCTTCAAGTTATCAGCTGTTTCACGTGGGTTAAACACCAACGCTGTATAGAAGAAACAGAAGAAGATTATAGCTGCTGCATAAAGCATTACATACAAAGGTTGACCTGGGCTAAGAGCTAATGACACGTCAGTTAACCAACCGAACGCGCTGCTTTCACCATTTTGACCAAACCACTGCGCTAATGTTCCTGGGAACAAAATAATACTTGATGCGAAAATCGCTGGAATAACACCTGCCATATTAATCTTAAGAGGCAAGTGAGAGCTTTGTGCTGCAAAAACTTTACGACCTTGTTGACGTTTCGCATAGTTAACGACGATACGACGTTGACCACGTTCCATGAAAACTACGAAGTAAATAACAGCAAAAGACAATACAGCAATCAACAGCAGAAGAAGCACATGCAATTCACCTTGACGCGCTTGCTCGATTGTTTGACCGATTGCAGAAGGCAATCCAGCAACAATACCTGCAAAAATCAGAATGGAAATACCATTACCGATTCCTCGCTCAGTGATTTGTTCACCTAACCACATTAAGAACATGGTACCAGTTACTAAACTCACGGTAGCAATAAGCGTAAACATGGTTTGGTTGATAACAACCAGATTGTCGACCATGTTTGGTAAGCCTGTTGCGATACCAATAGCTTGGAATGTTGCAAGTACAAGCGTGCCGTAGCGTGTATATTGGCTTATCTTACGACGGCCTGCTTCACCCTCTTTCTTGAGTTCCGCTAACGCTGGATGAACTACAGTTAGCAATTGGACTACGATCGATGCCGAAATGTACGGCATGATACCCAATGCTAATATAGATGCACGCTCAAGAGCACCACCGGAGAACATGTTAAACATTTCTACGATGGTACCTTTTTGCTGATCGAACAAATCGGCAAGTACAGCTGCGTCAATACCAGGGATCGGCACAAAAGAGCCGGCTCGGAATACTAAAAGTGCACCAATTACGAATAATAAGCGCGACTTTAGTTCACTTAAGCCGCTCTGAGCACTACGAAAATCTTGTCCTGGTTTCTTAGCCATCTGTACCTCGTTCCTCGAGATTATTCCTCGATTTTACCGCCTGCAGCTTCGATTGCAGCTTTAGCGCCTTTAGTCACGCGTAGACCTTTAACAGTCACAGCTTTGCTTAGGTCACCAGAAAGAACGATCTTAACAAACTCGATGTTCTTAGTGATAACGTTAGCAGCTTTAAGGCTGTTAAGATCAACTACGTCACCTGTTACTTTCGCTAGCTCAGCTAGACGAACTTCAGCAGACACTAGGCTCTTACGAGAAGTGAAACCGAATTTAGGTAGACGTTGTTTTAGAGGCATTTGACCGCCTTCAAAACCTGGACGAACAGAGCCGCCAGAACGTGACTTTTGACCTTTGTGACCGCGGCCACCTGTTTTACCAAGGCCAGAACCGATACCACGACCTACACGCTTCTTAGAAGGTTTAGAGCCAGCAGCCGGTGATAGAGTATTCAAACGCATTCTGATTACTCCTCAATCTTAACCATGTAGTAAACCTTGTTGATCATACCGCGTACGCACGGTGTATCTTCAAGTTCTACTGTATGGTTGATGCGACGAAGACCTAGACCTTTAAGACACGCTTTGTGCTTAGGTAGGCGACCAATTGAGCTTTTAGTTTGAGTTACTTTAATAGTTGCCATCGTGTGCTTACTCCGAAATAGATTCAACAGTTAGACCACGTTTAGCAGCAACCATTTCTGGTGACTTAACGTCTACTAGAGCACCAATCGTTGCACGAACGATGTTGATCGGGTTCGTTGAACCGTATGCTTTAGAAAGTACGTTATGTACGCCCGCAACTTCAAGTACAGCACGCATTGCACCGCCGGCAATAACACCTGTACCTTCTGCAGCTGGCTGCATGTAAACTTTAGAGCCCGAATGACGACCTTTCACCGGGTGGTGAAGAGTGCCTTCGTTAAGCGATACTGTAACCATGTTACGGCGCGCTTTTTCCATTGCTTTTTGAATCGCAGCAGGTACTTCACGAGCTTTGCCGTAACCGAAACCTACGCGACCGTTACCGTCACCAACTACTGTTAGTGCAGTAAAGCTCATGATTCGACCACCTTTAACCGTCTTAGATACACGGTTAACTGCGATCAGCTTTTCTTGCAAATCATTAGCTTGTTGTTGTTCTTTAGCCATCTTCCAACCCTACCTTAGAATTTCAGACCAGCTTCGCGAGCAGATTCTGCTAGCGCCGCTACTCGACCGTGGTATTGGAAACCAGAACGATCAAATGCAACTGAAGCTACGCCTTTTTCAAGAGCGCGCTCAGCAACAGCTTTACCAACTGCTTTAGCTGCATCAACGTTACCAGTGTTCTTAACTTGCTCACGGATCGCTTTTTCTACAGTAGAAGCAGCTGCGATAACCTCAGAGCCGTTTGCCGCGATAACTTGTGCGTAAACATGGCGAGGAGTACGGTGTACTACCAGGCGAGTTGCACCAAGTTCTGCAATCTTACGACGTGCACGTGTAGCACGACGGATGCGAGATGCTTTCTTATCCATAGTGATACCTTACTTCTTCTTAGCTTCTTTAGTACGCACATTTTCATCTGCGTAACGAACACCTTTGCCTTTGTAAGGCTCAGGAGCACGGTAAGAACGAATGTCAGCCGCAACTTGACCTACTACTTGCTTATCGCAACCAGTAATGATGATCTCAGTTTGGCTAGGGCACTCAGCTTTAATACCTTCAGGTAGAGCGTGCTCTACTGGGTGAGAAAAACCAAGAGTTAGAGCTACAGAGTTGCCTTTCATAGCAGCACGGTAACCAACACCCTTAAGAGTTAGCTTCTTAGTGAAGCCCTCAGTAACACCCACAACCATGTTATTAACTAGAGCGCGAGCTGTACCAGCTTGTGCCCATGCGTTAGTAACACCTTCTTTCGGACCGAAAGTTAGGTTGGTTTCTTCCTGTGCAATAACTACGGCGCTGTTAAGAACGCGAGTAAGCTCACCTTTGCTACCTTTTACAGTAACTTCTTGGCCGTTTAGTTTCACCTCTACGCCAGCTGGAATAGCGACAGGTGCTTTAGCAACACGAGACATAATCTACTCCTTAAGCTACGTAACAGATGATTTCACCGCCAAGACCTGCTTTACGAGCAGCACGGTCAGACATCAGACCCTTGGAAGTAGAAACAACTGCAATACCAAGACCACCCATCACTGTAGGTAAAGAGTCTTTATTTTTATAAACTCTTAGACCAGGACGTGATACACGCTTGATTTGCTCGATTACAGGTTTAGCTTGGAAGTACTTAAGAGTAACTTCTAGCTCAGGTTTTGCTTCGCTGTTAACAGCGAAGTCTACGATGTAACCTTCAGCTTTAAGTAATGCAGCAATTGCAACTTTAAGCTTTGAAGAAGGCATTTTTACAGCAACTTTGTTTGCTGCCTGACCGTTACGAACTCGGGTCAGCATATCCGAAATCGGATCTTGCATGCTCATAAGATTTACTCCAAATGATTAAGTGGCAATTACCAGCTAGCCTTACGAAGACCCGGAATCTCGCCTTTCATGCAAGCTTCACGAACCTTAATGCGGCTTAGACCGAATTTACGTAGGTAACCGTGTGGACGACCAGTTTGGTTGCAACGGTTGCGCTGACGTGATGCACTTGAATCACGTGGAAGAGATTGCAGTTTAAGAACCGCATTCCAACGATCTTCTTCAGATGCGTTTACATCGCTAATGATAACTTTTAGCGCAGAACGCTTTTCAGCGAACTTAGCTACTAGTTTTGCACGTTTAGCTTCACGTGCTTTCATTGATTGTTTAGCCATAACAGTAACCCTACCCTTACTTACGGAATGGGAAGTTAAAGGCAGCCAGCAGAGCTCGGCCTTCCTCATCGGAACCCGCAGAAGTCGTGATAGTGATATCAAGACCGCGGACACGATCGACTTTATCGTAGTCGATTTCCGGAAAGATGATTTGCTCGCGAACGCCCATGCTGTAGTTACCGCGACCGTCAAAAGACTTAGCGCTAACACCACGGAAATCACGTACACGTGGAAGTGCGATAGAGATTAAACGCTCTAAAAATTCCCACATGCGCTCACCACGCAAGGTTACTTTACAACCAATTGGGTAGCCTTCACGAATTTTGAAACCAGCTACAGATTTACGCGCTTTAGTGATAAGTGGCTTTTGACCAGAGATCGTTGCCATATCAGCTGCTGCGTTTTCTAGCAGTTTCTTATCGTTGATTGCTTCACCAACGCCCATATTTAGGGTGATTTTCTCAATCCTAGGGACTTGCATGACGCTTGTGTAGCTGAACTCTTTGGTAAGCTCAGCGACTACAGACGACTTGTAGTAATCATGCAGTTTCGCCATAGTAGAACTCCAAATTACTTCTAATTAGTTAGAAACAGTTTCGCCGTTAGATTTGAAGAAACGAACTTTCTTGCCATCTTCGATACGGAAACCGATACGGTCTGCTTTACCAGTAGCCGCGTTAAAAACAGCAACGTTAGAAGCATCAATAGCTGCTTCTTGTTCAACGATGCCACCTTGTTGACCTAGAGCCGGAACCGGCTTTTGGTGTTTCTTAACAAGGTTGATGCCTTCAACGATAACTTTACCAGTTGTCAGAACCTTAGTTACTTTACCTTTCTTGCCTTTATCTTTACCAGCAAGAATGATTACTTCGTCATTACGACGGATTTTAGCTGCCATATTGCCGCTCCTTACAGAACTTCAGGTGCTAGTGATACAATCTTCATGAATTTCGCGTTACGAAGTTCACGAGTCACAGGACCAAAGATACGTGTGCCGACTGGTTGCTCAGTAGTGTCATTTAACAATACACAAGCATTACTGTCGAAGCGAATGACAGAACCGTCTGGGCGACGAACGCCTTTACGGGTGCGCACTACTACCGCCTTCAGAACATCACCTTTCTTTACTTTACCGCGAGGAATCGCTTCCTTCACTGTAACCTTGATGACGTCACCGATATGTGCATAACGGCGGTGAGAGCCACCCAGAACCTTAATACACATTACCTTGCGCGCGCCAGAGTTATCTGCTGCGTCAAGTGTACTTTGCATCTGGATCATTGTTAGTGCTCCGCTAAATATTAAAACTAGACCCTCTCGGGTCGGGCTGCCTCTTTAAAAGGGACGCGAATTGTACCACCCTTTTTTTAAATTGGGTAGACAAAAAACAAGCGGCTCCAAAAAATAATTTGGAGCCGCTTATAAGTTATAGAATTACAAAGATTAAATCTTCGCTTTTTCTAGAAC